>JANNBD010000353.1:0-8112 GCA_031385105.1 Chamaesiphon sp. OTE_78_metabat_374 | reverse complement strand
GTGCGATCGAGTTGGACACAGGAGCCAGGTACGCGGGTAGTTTCACCTGTGCCCCAACCCCGCGCGCTGACTGGACTAGAAATCGCCCGTCCGGTAGATGCAGTAGAATTTGTGCTCAACCAAGCCAAAATTGCTATGCTCCAAGTACCCGATCGAGCCGGAATTGCCGGACAATTATTTGGGACATTAGCCACCGAAAATGTTGACGTAGATCTGATCGTCCAATCAATTCACGAAGGTAATACCAATGACATTGCCTTCACAGTCAATCAACGAGCCACCGATCGCGCCCAGGCGGTCGCTGAAGCCATCTCGCCTGTGCTCCATGACAATTTGAACCCAGACAGCCCCCAAGTGCTGGTAGCGGGCGATATTGCCAAGGTCAGCATCGTGGGCGCGGGGATGATTGGTAGACCTGGTGTCGCGGCTCAAATGTTCAAAACCCTGGCAGATGCAGGCGTGAATATTCAAATGATTTCGACTTCCGAAATCAAGGTCAGTTGCGTGATTGCCAGTGGCGATTGCGATCGAGCAATTGCCGCACTTTGCCACAAGTTTGAGATCTCTAGCTCTGCTAAAGATGAGAGCAATCCCCAAGCGGTAAGCGCGCCAGCAGTCAGGGGTGTGGCGTTGGATCTCGATCGAGCCAGATTAGCTATACTTCAAGTACCCGATCGTCCCGGCATGGCGGCTGAGTTATTTGGGATCCTAGCAGCGCACAATATCAATGTGGATGCGATCGTCCAATCCCAGCGGACGCGGATTGTGGCAGGTATCGCCATGCGGGATATTGCCTGTACCATCGATCGCAGTGATGCTGCCGCTGCCAAGCAAGTACTCGAAGCCGCCTCAGTTCAGCTCGGTTGTGGCGCGGTAGTCGTGGATGAATCGATCGCCAAAGTAAGCATCGTCGGCGCAGGCATGATCGGCAAACCAGGCGTAGCCGCCCAAATGTTCAACTCGCTAGCAGCAGCCGGAATTAATATCCAAATGATCTCCACCTCTGACATCAAAACTAGCTGCGTCGTCGCCGAATCCCAAGGCATCGAAGCACTCAAAACAATTCACCAAGCATTTGGGTTAGGCTAGGATTTTGGTGAATAGTGGATCGTGGATCGTGGATCGTACCTATAGGTGGGTTTACTCACCCATAAGTACCAGTATTAAAACTGATAAGAACAGCCCCAAAACTTACGCTTAAGTACCAAAACTATTCACTATCCACGATCCACTATTCACTATCCACTAAAACATTAGTAACTTCGTTTTGATGCAAGATGTGAGTTTAGAAATAACGATCGAGCCAATATCTGTCGATGAAATCGAATCAATCTTGATCCTCGATCGCTTATGCTTTGGGGGATTGTGGTCGATCGATAGTTATCGGCGTGAATTAACCAATGATAATAGCCATTTCCTCGGTATTTCAGTGGCAAAAAATCTGGAGCCAGAATTGAATGGATTAATTGGTTTTGGCTGCTTCTGGGCGATTTTAGACGAGGCTCACGTCACTTTACTTGGCATCCATCCCCAGTATCAACGACAGGGATTAGGAAAATTATTACTGAGTGCATTGCTCGACAAAGCCAGAACGATTGAAATGGCCAGATCGACTCTAGAAGTCCGTGCTTCTAATCAGGGCGCGATCGATCTCTATGAGAAATATGGCTTTCAGATCGTCGGACGCAGGAAAAAATACTATCAGGATAACGATGAAGATGGCGTGATCATGTGGCGCGGCGGCTTGCAACATCCAGGGAATGCCCCAGATCGATCGAATCGTTGGCTACTTCTTTCCTAGTGACAAATTGGTGAATGGTGAGATCTGTAGGTTGGGTTGAAGAATGAAACCCAACACATCCAACAAAGATCTGTAGGGTTGAAGAATGTTGGCGGAGCCTCTCCGTCAGGAGACAACCCAACAAACCCAAATAGAAATCGAAAAATGAGAAATCGGGGTATTGAAGCAAAAGATTAACTGCTAGCTAAAAAGCGGGTTGGAGACTTTCGATCTGGGTTCGCAACTCATGCTCAATCAAGATTCTGGCATTCGCAGAAGGATCGATCGAACTAGCGGCAATACCGCCATGCCAGATCACGATCGGATCGTCCCGATCTGGCCCATAGCCGAGTTCCTCATCTGCATAGGGGAGCATTTTGGCAAAGTGGCGACGGAGCTGGGGGGAGGCATCAAAACAGTGACCCGCGATCGGATTATAGTAAATCACATAAATACTCCGAGCTTCGCTAGCAAGTGCCGCTTCTACGCCCGCCACCACATTGGCAACCAATTCAGCGTGGAATGGATTGTACAAGAAGATCACCAGATTTCCAGGCGGTAAGGGATAGTTGCTAGCATCTCCCACTGCAACTCGGACTGATGTTCGTGCAGGGAAGCGGTTGGCGATAATTCTGGCATTGCGCCGAGCTACTTGAGCCAGGGGCGATGACAGATCGACACCAATGATGTCCCGAAAGGGGAACTCTGATGCGACTAATAGTGGTCGTCCTTTGCCACAGCCGAGATCGAGAAAGGTATAGGTATCAAGTTTTGGCAGCTCTGCTAGTGCCGAGCGCAGCACACTGGGCTGAGATCCCGCGTAGTCGATCGCGTAATTCCGCGCAATTTCGTGGGCTGGCAAATCTGTTGCTAGCACTACACCACTAGTATCTGTGCCATGATAGCGATCGAATGGATGAATTCGATCCCAACCGCTAGGGTAAAGTAGCTTTAGCCCAGGGATATTCACCATTAGTCGGCGAACGGATCGTCGCTGGATGATCGGTGAAATTATTGGTAGTTGTCCGATCGTGGCGATCGTCGATTTAAGCTTGTGTTTAAGGCCCATGCACTGATTTTTTAAGTAATCTTACTGATATTTAGCTTAGAACCTCCTCGATATTTGTGACTCAAAACACATACAAAAATTAAATTCAGTATTCAATAAATTTTCCTTCGCTGATCTCTTGGCTGACTGGCAGACTGAGATCGATCGCCTGCCCCCAATATCCTGTTAGGATGTGTTATGAAGATCCTCACAGCATGGGGACGTATAAATCATTCATTTAATAACTATCTGGAGTACTTGAGTCATGGGCGAAATTTTTACTGCGGCAATCCTCTCTTCAAGTCTCATCCTCGTCGGTTTGAGTCTGGGATTCTTGTTTCTCAAGATTCAAGGGCCAGAAGAGGAGTAATTTAGGATGGGGGGATAGGGAGATGGGGAGATAGGGGGACGGGGGAAATATTTGATTGCTAAACCACTATCCACTATCCACTATTCACTATCCACTCACTACCCTAGAGGCCAAATTTGACCCCAGTAGCTAGAGAGTGTAAATTTTTGTTAACAAACATGAGACTTTTCTGCTAGTATTCTAGGGAATAGCTTTAATAATTTCTAATTATTCTTTATAGATGACACTATTGATTGTTGGTGCCACAGGTACCTTAGGCAGACAGGTAGCACGACGCGCCTTAGACGAAGGCTATCAAGTCCGCTGTCTGGTTAGAAATCCGCGCAAAGCGGCTTTTCTAAAAGAGTGGGGAGCCGAGTTGGTGATAGGAAATGTCTGTAGTCCAAGTACTTTGGTACCTGCATTGGAAGGTGTAACGGCAATAATTGACGCTGCAACCGCACGGGCAGCCGATGTATCCAGTTTTGAGCGAGTTGATTGGAACGGCAAAGTTAATCTGATCCAAGCGGCGGCGGACGCTAAGATCGAGCGGTTCATCTTCTTCTCGATTCTGGGAGCAGAGAATTATCCTGATGTGCCGCTGATGGAAATCAAGCGATGTACAGAACTATTTTTGAAAGAATCTGGACTAAATTACACGATCCTGCGTCCTTGTGGATTTATGCAAGGATTGATTAGTCAATTTGCAGTGCCGATTCTAGAAGGGCAACCTGTATGGTTGACGGGTGAGTCCTCACCGATTGCCTATATGGATACCCAAGATATCGCTAAATTTGCGATTCGCGCGCTGGTTGTGCCAGAAACAGTCAATCGCACTTTTCCAATTGCTGGTAATCGGGCTTGGACTGGTAAAGAGATTATTAGTCTGTGCGAGCGTCAGTGCGACAAAGAGGCAAAAGTCACTACTCTACCACTGGGTGTGATTCGGGCAATCCGCCAAACATTCCGCTTCTTTGAGTGGAGTTGGAATGCTTCTGACAGGTTAGCTTTTACAGAAGTATTGGCTACAGGCAAGCCGTTGAGCGCAGATATGGCTGAAGTGTACAAGACCTTTGGAATTGAACCAAAAGAGATCGGCACTTTAGAATCTTACTTGCAAGAGTACTTTAGTCGGATTCTGCGGAAGCTCAAAGAATTGGATTATGAGAAGAACAAGCAGAAAGAAGCTCAAGCTGCCAAGCAGAAAAAGAAAAAAATGATGTACTGATCTAGGCTTTAGGCTTTGGGGGTTCGGCTTTAGAGGTAGATAGATCAGCTTCTATCGATCGCCTGACCCTTGAACCTATTCCGTGCGGCTAGTGTGCGATAATCTTAAGCATATACACAAATCATCTAATGCTTGCGGGCAGATAGATCGATCGAATTTTAGTATCCTAAAAAAATTTGAACTAGGAATTTATCCGTGCCAAAAGTAGGCATCATCTATAATGAGGGCAAACCACTGGCGTGCAGAATTGCCCAAGAACTCGACGACAAGCTAGTAGCTCTAGGGTGGGAAGTTTTTACTGCGGCTGCAAAAGGCGGAATCCTCGGTTATTGTCAATCAGATCGACCGATTACACATATTCCGATCGATTCGCTCTGTCCACCTGGCTTTGATGCGGATATGAGTTTTGCGATCGTCCTGGGTGGCGATGGCACAGTTTTGGCGGCGTTTAGACAGGTAGCCCCCTGTGGTATTCCCTTGCTGACGGTGAATACTGGACACATGGGCTTCTTGACCGAAACCTATGTCAATCAATTGCCTGAGGCGATCGATCGAGCCATTGCTGGTGATTATCAAGTCGAAGATCGGGCGATGCTGACAGTCCAAGTTTGGTCAGCAGATCAGCTACTATGGGAAGCACTATGTCTGAATGAGATGGTGATCCACCGTGAACCACTGACTAGCATGTGTCACTTTGAAGTGACAGTTGGTCGGCACGCACCTGTAGACATTGCCGCCGACGGCGTAATCCTCTCCACCCCAACCGGATCTACTGCTTACTCACTCAGTGCTGGTGGCCCCGTTGTCGCACCTGGAGTCGCAGCACTACAGCTAGTGCCGATTTGTCCCCACTCCCTCGCCTCTCGCGCCCTAGTGTTTTCTGACACCGAACCCGTGACGATCAATTCAGCCAACCCCAATCGGCTGGTGATGGTAGTAGACGGCAACGGCGGTTGCTATATCTGCCCCGAATTTACAATCCGCGTCGAGAGATCCCCATATCCGGCCAAATTTATCCGCCTCCAACCGCCGGAATACTTCAAGATCTTGCGCGAAAAGCTGGGCTGGGGACTGCCACACATTGCCAAGCCGACTTCGGTGGAATTACCTTAATTGGTGAATGGTGGATGGTGGATGGTGGATAGTTCCGCATACTAGCTAACTAAACATTGACTGAAACTAGACGGCGATAAGTAGCCACTGCACTATCACGATCTGGTTAACCAAAGCTTAACCGAATATCAATTCTAGTCTCTACAGCCATTCACCATCCACCATTCACCATTCACCAACTCATGACTGAAAACACCCCAATTGTCCTGATCGAAAATGATTCAATCCTCGCCGAGAGAATGAATCTTGACCTCACCAAGGCTGGCTATCAAGTATCGATCGCTGATAATGCCAGAATGGGCATAGAGCAAATCAAAAGACTGCATCCAGCCTTGATTGCGATCGATCGAGCATTGCCTGGAGAAGCTGCTCTGACTTTAGTACCCCAACTGCGGGAGCTGGGCATTATGGCACCAATCTTACTGCTGATGGCAAATGACACCGTTGCAGATCGGATTGTCTGTCTAGAATCTGGCGCAGATGACTACTTTGTCAAACCCTATCATGCCACCGACTTTTTGCAGACGGTCGGGCTGTACCTGCACTCTAATGTTGGAACCGACGAACAGTTGCGATTTAGCGATCTGACGTTGGATCCAGTCACTCATCGGGTCTTGCGAAACGATCGATCGATCGAATTAACCGTCAAAGAGTATGAGCTGCTCCGCTACTTGATGTCACAACCCGAAACCGAACTCACCCGCGAACAAATATTAGAAAACGTCTGGGGCTACAACTTCCTCGGCGAGTCCAATGTAATCGAGGTGTATGTCCGCTATCTTCGACTCAAACTAGAAAAAGACGGTGGCAAGCGATTGATTCAAACCGTCCGTGGAGTCGGCTATGTACTGCGAGATTAATCAGATCTACGACAGAAACAAAACATCTAGTTCCTTCGTCGTCCACAATCTCAGGTGCTAGCACCTGAGAGCTTGGTAGCGCGGGAGAAATATGATCGCCTCTACCTCCAGTCCCCATCTTCCCACACCCCCACCCCCCATCGCTCCATCGTGACACAGCACCTAAAATTCGGAATTACCTGCGGGATCGTTGGGATATTGCTACTAAGCTGCTCTTCATTCGTTCAGTCCAAATTGCCAGTCGAGAATCAAGTCTCCAAAGCAGAAACGGCCCAAGCGATCCAGACTAACTCAGATCCTAAACCTGCCCCACAGGTGCAAAAGCTGCCTGTGACCAGCCAATTTAGCTTCAAGGGTCAGACCATCTTGTTAGAGGTTGCCCGCACCTCTGGGGAGCAATCTACGGGATTGATGAATCGCACAGAGCTGGCGAATAATCGCGGCATGTTATTTGTGTTTTCACCCCCGCGCCCAGTTAGCTTTTGGATGAAAAATACGCTGATCCCATTGGACATGATATTTGTGTCAAATGGCGTAGTCAAATACATCGGCGCACAAATACCACCATGCAAGCAGGATCCTTGCCCTAGCTACGGGCCAGAACCAAAAACTGATATCGATAGCGTGATTGAATTGCGGGGTGGCAGAGCCGCAGAACTTCAACTCAAAGTTGGCGATCGATTGAAACTGATGAAGTACTCAGCCAAATAGCTTAAATAGATAAATTTTTGTCGATCGACTCAAGTACCAATGCTATAATCCATTCTTAATAATAAAAATACTAAAATACACTGACACTCTAATTCAGCCTTTAACAAAACTCCCGTGTTTCTACGGATTTAAAATAGCCGTTAACAGGGTTAAATGTTTGTTAACACCAGTTTTCAATCTCCTCATTTGGCAATGAAGATGGTTGGGTCTGAATCCCCAAGCTAGATTGGTAGCCCAAAATTGTTACCGTACAACGAAATCGAAAAATGATATCGGTTCGATGTTTACAGTCAGTTTGCTCACCAACTCTGCTGAAACTCCTCTGTAACCTGTAACGATTGCTGAGTTGAAACAGAATTTTTCTGTAATTTAGATTACGACGGGTGAAGATCTAAATTAATCTTGTCGCCATTAGCTTTTGTCAACAACGATTCGATCAGCACAGATTTTTATCTTTTTTAAAAAACACATTTAACATTTAGCCGGAGGTACGGCAATGATCGCATCTACCCATTTAACAAAATTAATTCGCTTCTTACAGGATGATTTGTCCATTTCTGCCTCCTCGATGGCGATTGCCCTCAAGCAAGTAGAACACAATCCTGGCCCCCTGCCAATGATTTTATGGCAATACGGATTCGTGACGATCGAACAGCTCGATCGAATCTACGACTGGATGGACGCGGCTTAGTTGAGAATTGAGAATTGAGAGTAGTAGGGTGGGCACTTTCTTGATTTGCTAAACCGTCGGGGAACCCGACGAGCGCAAATCGCTGCCCACCAGCTAGTTTCTACACTCACATAAAAAAGCTCCGAATCATAATTCGGAGCTTTTTAGTGGTTTTTAAAAATGGATCGACCTCAAACCCCGATTATCTCGTTGGGGACTTAGCTATCAATTCTCAATTCTCTGCTTGGTGCGCTGTCTTGTCTCACCTTTTTTGAGGGGGAACCCGTCCAAAGGTGAGCCGCTGTCTTGTCTTTTTTATATATCACCCCCCGGAGAATAAAAACGCCGCTAAA
>JANNBD010000344.1:0-1874 GCA_031385105.1 Chamaesiphon sp. OTE_78_metabat_374 | reverse complement strand
CATCTGTGATGTCACTCATGTATGATTTCCTTGCTGCTCTCATGATTTTCTGCCTTAGTTTTTCTTTAAAGACAGATTCTCATAATCTTGGGAGCTTTTCTACCCCCTTTTCAGACACCCTCTGAGGGTATTAATGCTTGTTCTTGTGGTTATGATTGTCGAGTTGGGGTTAAGAGAATCGATGTCGTGATAAATTAACCATTAAAATATCAATATATGTGACAGAATTCTACAGGTTTTAAAAGTAATTTTATCTATTTAAGACCACTATGTATACGAGAGATTGGTTGATAAATAGGACACGCTTTTATCAAAGTTTGAATTTTTTTGAAAAGTACAGAAATTTGTCTGATGAAGAATTAGCCGATCGAATGATTTGGCTAGCTCAATCACGAACAGGACGCGAGATTTCCACACTTTTTTGGGAGGGTTCTGATTTCTTCATTCTGTGCCTCGATACAGATCGAGTTTTACAAGTAGCTACTGATTGGCTTTATGGTTCAGGTACACGACATCCGCAATATAACTTTGAGTGCTTTCTAGAAACAATTCAAAGTTTATCAAAAATATCTCGTGGTGCTTTTGTTCCTCAGGACATCAAGGAAGTATGTTCAGGGAGAATGGAAGTAATTCTGAAAGATCGATATACGGAGGCAGGATTGCCCGATCATTACTATATACAAAAATTCTACTCAGGAACAATAAAATTCGTTCTTAATGATGAAAATTATTCTCTCACACCGGAAGGATCGCCAGACGATCCTTTGATTTTAGCCAACCAAATTAATCCTATAATTCTTGACACTGATTATCAATTTACTATGGATGGCTCTGGGTGTCCAGATGTGCTAATTTTCGCCATGACTACTGAAGAAAATGAGCAATGGAGACTAGGATTAGCTCCTTTGGATTCATCTGAAAGTAATGACAACAACGATATAATATTTTAGCAGGTAGGATATTTTATTCAGCAAAGGTAACACACCGTCTGAGAGGCTAGAGCGATTTAATTTTCGGAAATCCCTTGATACTCGATCGATCTTAAACTGGATCGCAATATTGAAGAGAATAGTAAAATTGTGATCGGTCTGAAAGAATCGATGTCATAATAAATTTAACCAACTTCGGTAAAATCTAGAGAAATTGCACTCATGCACGTTATCAGTTATCGCCGAATGCGAGAGTATGCCCAAAAACATACAGATGTCCGAGATGTTCTGGATAACTGGTACAAGGTTGCCTCAAAAGCAGCGTGGGAAAATCTCATCGAAGTTCAAGAAATTTTTCCCAAAGCGGAAGCTGTCAGCAACTTTACGGTATTTAATATCAAAGGAAATAATTATCGGTTAATTGTCAGCATTGATTATGAACAGCAACTAATCTACATCAAATATATTCTTACTCACGCAGAATACAATAAGGAGCAATGGAAAAATGACTCTTACTTTTAATCGAGATAGATACATTGATTTATTATCTGAATATCAGCCTAAGCTAATCAAAACAGAGGAAGAAAATGAACAAGCTCTAGCAATGGTAGAGAAGTTAATGCATTTATCTAGCCGCACTCCTGAGCAACAAGAATTATATGAATTGCTGATTGTTTTAATCGAGAAATTCGAGCAGGAATTTTATCAACATCGATCGGAAGTAGATCCACAATCGATGCTATCGTTCTTAATGGAACAGCGAGACATGGAGCCATCTAACTTATTAGATATTTTCGGTTCGATCGAAATAGTTGCAGATGTATTAAATGGTAAAACTCAGATAGATCGATCGAGTGCCGATTTATTAGGTAAGCTGTTTCATGTCGATTCATTATTTTTTGTTGATGATCCGAATAATTTCAGCACTAAGAGCAAATCGTCATG
>JANNBD010000305.1:0-1508 GCA_031385105.1 Chamaesiphon sp. OTE_78_metabat_374 | reverse complement strand
TTTGAGACACTCTCACCTGTTCGGGGTAAAGTAATTGTCAAACATGGAGGGACGTTTTTAGATTTGTCCGCACAGGCGGAAACTATTATCACCCTCAAATGTGATCGATGCTTGCAGCAGTACAATCATCGGCTAGTATTGGATGCCACCGAAATCATTTGGTTAGAGGACGTTGACGAAGAACCAGACCGTCGCGGGATGGAAATTCGCACGGATCTAGACGAATTGGTCGATTCACTACCACCTGATGGGCACTTCGATCCTAATGTGTGGTTGTATGAACAATTATGTTTATCCCTACCATTGCGACAACTTTGCGACCGAGACTGTGTGGGAATTCTCCCCACGCAAGAATTTGTAGCAGCGCCAACTGAACCCCAGCCGCGATTAGATAATCGCTGGGGTATCCTCGAAACGCTCAAAGATCAGCTCGACAATCGTTAAGTTTGTAAATTTGGATCGATCGACTATTTATTAACACAACCATCAGCCACTCGCCGATCCCCAGTTTGGGATTTAGTTAGTGGCTTTACAAATATTTATCTAAAATCCCCCAAAAAATGGGGATCGAGCTAAGGTGGGGTGAAGCGCAAGCAAACCCTACATCTCCAGTATTTCGTATATTTATGTCTCTACAAAGCTTTGGTGTCATCGGTCTAGCTGTCATGGGTGAAAACCTAGCCCTTAACGTCGAGCGCAATGGCTTTCCCATCGCCGTTTACAATCGATCGAGAGATAAGACCGATAAATTCATGGCAACCCGTGCTCAGGGGAAAAATGTCAAAGCGGCATTTACGATCGAAGAATTTTGCGCCGCACTAGAAACACCCCGCAAAATCCTGCTGATGGTACAAGCAGGCAAACCAGTCGATGCAGTCATCCAAGAACTCAAACCCTTTCTCTCCAAAGGTGACGTAATCATCGACGGCGGTAACTCCCTCTTTGAAGATACCGATAGACGCACCGCCGAACTCGAAGACTCTGGACTAACATTCATCGGCATGGGAGTCAGTGGTGGCGAAGAAGGCGCATTAAATGGCCCCAGCTTAATGCCGGGTGGAACCAAGGCCGCCTACGACAACCTAGAGCCAATCCTGAAGAAAATTGCTGCCCAAGTTGACGATGGTCCTTGTGTTACTTACATTGGCCCCGCTGGCGCAGGCCACTACGTAAAAATGGTTCATAACGGCATTGAGTATGGCGACATGCAGCTTATTGCTGAAGCCTACGATCTGCTGAAAAATGTTTTGGGATTGAATCATCAAGAGCTGCGTCAGGTCTTTACCGATTGGAATAAAACTGCTGAGCTGAACTCCTTCTTGATCGAAATCACTGCTGATATTTTCCGCAAAATTGATCCCGAAACCCAGCAACCTTTGGTAGAGCTAATTATGGATGCCGCTGGCCAAAAGGGTACTGGTCGCTGGACAGTGCAGAGTGCTCTGGAGCTTGGAGTAGCGATTCCGACAATTATTGCGGCAGTAAATGCCCGAATTATGTCGAGCTAC
>JANNBD010000133.1:0-8137 GCA_031385105.1 Chamaesiphon sp. OTE_78_metabat_374 | reverse complement strand
ACGCACTTTTGGTTGGTTTAATTGGTCTCGTCGTTTAAGCAAAGACTATGAGATTTTGACTGACACCTCTGAGGCTTTTCTCTACATTGCCATGATTCGCTTATCCCTTCGTCGTCTTGCCTAACTTTTCAGACACCCTCTCAAGGCTTCCACCTAGCTTGTGAGTATCTAAGTTTACTGCAAATACATCCTCTTCCATCTGTTCGAGTGTTTTTTGTATCTTTTTCTGCAACTCTAAATTTCGCTTAGTAAATTTTCGCAAAGAGCGGTCAAACTTCGGGGTTGTGATTAGTTCTCTCATGATTAGATTTCATCACCCAACTGGCTCATAATTTCTGCCACCGACTTAGGTTTCAACTTACCCGATCGGACATCTAATGCTGCTTGTCGTGCATACTCTGCTAATTCAGTTCTACGCATTTCAGATTTGTGCGATCGAATTGCGATTACTAAAGCCTCTTGTTCCTCATCAGGTAAATCTAGAGCCGCTTCTAGAACTTGCTGTAATGTAGTCATATGTTTGAATTAGTTTACTTGTTGTACAGTATTCGATCGCTATTATGACATCGATTCCCGTAACCCTAATGCGATTTTACTATGCTCTTCAATCTGCGACATCACTTGCCGAGCGCGACTAATTACCGTCGGTGGTAGACCTGCTAATCTTCCCGCTTCAATCCCGTAGGATTTACTCGCTCCGCCTGGTTGAACTTGATGGAGGAAGATAATTTGGTCGGGGAGTTCTTTGACTGTGACTTGATAATTTGCCACGTTAGATAGAATCGAGGCGAGTTCGTTTAGTTCGTGATAATGGGTAGCAAAAATTGTGCGGGAACCGATTTCGGTGGCGAGATATTCAGCGACTGCCCAGGCGATCGACAAACCATCAAATGTAGCTGTTCCCCGTCCGATTTCATCTAATAAAACCAGCGAATTTGCCGTAGCGTGATTGAGAATATTTGCGGTTTCATTCATTTCTACCATGAAGGTGGATTGTCCGGTGGCGAGGTCATCTACTGCGCCGACACGGGTAAATATTCGATCGCATATTCCCAAAGTTGCATTGGTGGCGGGGATAAAACTACCGATTTGCGCCATAATTTGGATCAGTCCTAACTGGCGAAGATAACAACTTTTGCCGCTGGCATTCGGCCCCGTTAGGATGATCAAATCGGGGGATTCGACGCTGGGGGTGATGTGTTCAGGTTGACCTAATTGAGTGGAATTGGGGACGAAAAATCCAGCTAATAGGGCTTTTTCGACGACGGGATGACGACCATCGGTAATGTGGATTTCGCGGCTCGGTACCATGTTGGGGCGACAATAGCCTTGAGTGACGGCGATTTCGGCTAAACCGCAAAGGACATCGATCGCGGAGATACTACGGGCGACAGTGCGGATTTGCTCGGTGTGGGTGGCGACGATCGTGCGGAGTTCGATGAAGATTTCGTGTTCGATCCGGTTGAGATCTTCTTGGGCGGTGAGGATGCGAACTTCCCGTTCTTTGAGTTCGGGGGTGATGTAGCGTTCTTCGTTGGTGAGGGTTTGTTTGCGGATGTAGTCGGCGGGTACTTGGTCGGCTTTGAGGCGGGAGAGGCTGATATAGTAGCCGAAGCTTTTATTGAATCCGACTTTGAGATTGGCTATGCCCGTGCGTTCCCGTTCGATCGATTCTAAGTTAGCAATCCACTGAAGATCGCCGCTGGCAGATTGGCGCATTTCGTCGAGTTGGGCGTTAATGCCAGGGCGAATAATTCCGCCTTCTTTGAGGTGAAGTGGGGGATGTTCGACGAGGTGGGCGGCAATATCTTCTCCCAAAGCTTCGAGTTCAGCGGGGACATGGTGCAGGGTTTTGAGAAATGGGGATTTGCCTTGGTTGGCTATATTCGCGAGTTCGGGCAGCTTGAGGAAGGAATCGGCGAGGGCGACTAGATCGCGGGCGTTGGCGCGTCCTGATGCGGCTTTTCCCGTCAGGCGTTCGATGTCGTAGATCCGTTTGAGCAGTTGCTGGAGATCTTGGCGCAGGAAGGTGTTTTCGACGAGTTCTTGGATCGTTTCCTGGCGTTTATTGATGCTGTGAATATCGAGTAGGGGTTGCAGCATCCAACGCCGCAGGGCGCGTCCACCCATAGCGGTGCAAGTTTTATCTAATGCCCATAGTAATGAACCCTGAAAGTTGCCGTCTCGCACGGTTTGAGTGATTTCTAAGTTACGGCGCGACTGATGATCGAGAACTAGATAATCACCGAGGGAATAGGTGCGAAGCGGTTGGAGGGCGACGGGATTACTTTTTTGGGTGGCTTCGAGGTATTCTAATAAGCCGCCAGCCGCCCTTACAGCCAGCGGAAACGGCGCACACCCCAAAGATTCTAGCGATCGCATTTTAAACGTATCCATCAGCCGTTGCTTGGCTTCTGGCAGCGTAAATGGTGCCAAGGGACGCATAGCGTAGCAGAAGCAATTGGGTAGGCTTGTAGGGAGTAAATCGGAGGTTTCGCCTGGACGCAGTAAGCGGTTGAGATCTGGAGCGGCGATGGGGATGAGAATTTCCGGCGGTTGGAGTCGCATTAGTTCTTGGGTGAGAACTTCCAAATCGCTGCTTTGGGTTGTGAGAAATTCGCCTGTGGAAATATCGGTGTAGGCTAGTCCCCAATTATCGCCCACTAGAACGATCGCAGCCAAGAAATTATTCCGCCGCGATTGGAGCATTTCCTCTTCCTGAATCGTCCCAGGCGTAAGCACCCGCACGACTTCCCGCCTGACTAAATTACCTGCGGCTTCGGCGGCGGTTTCCATCTGATCGCACATGGCGATCGCGTAGCCTTTTTCGACTAACATGGCACAATATCGATCAACTGCATGGTGCGGTACGCCTGTCATGGGAACGCGCCCAATCTCTTTGCCACCTTCTTTGCTCGTCAGCACCAATTCGAGTTCTCGCGCAATCGTAATCGCATCCTGAAAGAATGTCTCAAAGAAATCCCCACAGCGATACAGCAGCAAAGCGTGGGGATATTGCTCCTTCACCTCGACATAGTGTTGGTACATCGGCGAGAGCTTGGATTTGTCAAGCAACCGATAATCACCATTGCGAATTTGGCTCTGGCTTGTGCGAATACCAGTCAAATCAGGGATATTGTCAGACATGAAGAGATAGAAGATTGGTGGGGACAGAAACCCGACTGTCTTGTCGTTTTTTTATTCGGGGGGAACCCCCGAATAAAAACGCCGCTTTTTGGAAAAGTCGGGTTTCTTGCAGTAATGGTCATAATCCTTGCATGAGACTATGACTAATTCTATTTTACTAGTCACTGTTCGTGACAAGCAGATCGATCGTTCAAATGGCTGATATTTTACTTTTTAGGATCGATTATTCGGCAGTCAGGACTATACTTGCAACAGTGCAAATGATAGATTGGTAAAGTAGATCAATTTTCATCAATCTCCAAACAATAGGCACTTGAGCTTGACTAACGATGTTGTTTGATTACCAGAAATAAGAAACGGTCATAAGCAAGAGTGCAAAGTCAATCTTTATCTAAAAGCATCGATACATTACTACTATCTCATGGTCTAGCTAGGCTTAATGATGTTCAGATAGCTGTATTGGAGGGTACTTTAGAGGGGGAATCTTACCCAACTCTAGCCGATCGATCGACCTACACAGTGGAGTATCTCAGAGAAGTCGGCGCGAGACTCTGGCAGCTATTGGCGCAAGCACTGGGTGAGCCAGTTAGTAAAAAAAATATTCGATCGATCCTACAGCGTTATCAGCAGTCGCTAGCGGTGGTGGCATTAGAGCGGCAGTATTTTTGGGGTGAATCAATCGATGTCTCAATCTTTTATGGTCGCACCAAAGAGCTAAAGACTCTAGCTAAATGGATTAGTAAAGATCGCTGTCGGCTGATTGAAATTCTGGCGATGGGTGGGATGGGCAAGACGGCTGTGGCTGTGAAGTTGGCGCAGCAGGTATCCACCGAGTTTGAGTTTGTAGTGTGGCGATCTTTGCGAAATGCGCCGCCGTTGGCGGATCTGTTAGCCGAGACGATTGCATTATTATCACGACAACAGGAAATCGCCCTAGCGATCGATCCCACTCTTCATCGAGCGCGGCTGATCCACTATTTACAACAACACCGCTGCTTATTGATTTTCGATAATGTGGAATCAATTTTGCAAAGTGGTAGTTCTCACCAATATTTAGCAGGCTATGAAGGCTATGGAGAGCTATTTCGACAGGTAGCAGAATGCGCTCATCAAAGCTGTGTATTGTTGACTAGTCGCGAACAAGTTGCCGAAGTTGCTAATTTCGCAGGACATAATTTGCCAGTTCGTACCATGCCGTTGGGCGGACTATCGATCGAAGCAGGAATGGCGATCCTGGATGACAAAGGTTTAGCTCTATCTGTTGAGAATGGACAAGAATTAGTCAATTTGTATGCAGGAAATCCACTGGCTCTGAAGATTATTTCGACTTCAATTCTGGAAGTATTTGATGGTCGAATTACCGAGTTTCTTGAGCAGGGTACCGCTGTTTTCAATGGGATTAGAAAGTTGCTCGATCGCCAATTTGAGCGACTATCATCGATCGAACAGCAGGTGATGTTTTGGCTGGCGATCGATCGAGAATGGGTGTCGGTGGGCGATCTTCAAGTAGATATATTGCCAGCAGTTTCGACATCGCAGTTATTGGAAGCATTGGAATATTTGCAGGGTCGATCGTTGATTGAAGTCAAGGGCGGTAAATTCACCCAGCAACCAGTAGTAATGGAGTATGCGATCGAAAAGTTATTAATGGCAATCCGTGGTGAGATTTGTAGTCAAACACCAAAACTATTTCTTACTTATGCGTTGATGAAAGCGCAGTCGAAGGACTATGTGCGAGACAGTCAGATTCGGTTAATTGTACAGCCGTTGTTGACGATGTTGGCTTCGGATCTGGGTGGAGACGGATCGATCGTTAGGGTTTTGAAGCAGATGATTTCCCAGTTTGTGGCTGGTTCGTTTGCGGCGGGAAGTTATGGGGCGGGTAATTGTTTGAATTTGCTCGATCGATTACAGGCTGATTTGACGGGGTTAGATTTGACGGGGTTGAGTATTCGTCAAGCAGATTTGCGCGATGTATCTCTAGCTCAGGTTAATTTAGCACAAGCTAATTTAGCGACTTCGTTGTTTGCTGAATCAATTAGTGATATCTATTTAGTCGTAATTAGTCCAGACAATTCCCACTCGAAACAAGTCGTTGCGAGTGGGAGTAGTAATGGTACTATTTCGATTTGGCAAATTGATAATGGTCAAAACTTATTAAATATTTCTGCCCACAATAGTTTTGTGGTCGGACTAGTTTTTACAGCAGATAGTAAAAGATTGATTAGTTCTAGTTTCGATCGATACATCAAAGTCTGGGATTTGGAAACTGGTAAATGCTTGCAATCTTGGCAGTCATCAGCACCCATCTACCGGATTGCATTAAGCAATGATGGCAAAGTTTTAGCGAGTGGTAGTGAATGTGGCAGTGTTTTTCTGTGGGAGTTAGCAACAGGCAAACTTTTGAACACGCTTGCGGGACACAATTCAGTCGTAATGAGTGTTGTATTTCACCCAAATGGACAGCTACTCGCAAGTGGTAGTTTCGATACAACAATTAAGCTATGGGATTTAACTACTAATGAATGTATCGATACATTTACCGGACATACACAACCTATTTTCTCTGTGGCTTTTAATGAGTTGGGTACCCAATTAGTTAGTAGTGGCTTCGATACATCAATTAAAGTTTGGGACATCAAATCTAGTTGTTGTGTTCACACTTTACAAGCACATTCCAGAGTGGTTGTTACAGCAATATTTAGTCCGAGTGGAGCGCAAATTATCAGCGGTAGTCAGGACTTGACTATCCGAATCTGGGAACGAGCAAATACTGATGATTGGCACTGTAGTAAGATTCTCCAAGGGCATCAAAATAATCTCTGGTCGATCGCATTAGATTCTACAGGTAAAACTTTAGTTAGTAGCGATGTCAGCGGTGTATTGAAGTTCTGGGATGTTGAGTCTGGACAATGCTGGAAAACCCTCCACAGCATTCCAAAAGCAGTTCGGGCAGTAGCTTTTCACCCTCAAAGTAATCTGTTAGCCAGCAGTAGTGAAAACCTGCAAATTTACCTGTGGGATCTAGACACCGATCGCTGTCTGAGTTCGACTCTAGCTCACCAGATGGCGGTTTGGCAAATAGCTTTTTCACCTCAAGGTGAATTATTAGCTAGTTGTGGGATGGATGGTGCTGTAAAACTCTGGGATGTCGATCGCAATTCTAGATTAAAAGCAGATCCAAAACTACTGCAAATTAGTCCTGTATTTATTATAGCTGTTGCTTTCCATCCTCATCTGGAAATATTAGCTAGCGGTGGTTCAGCCATTGGCATCTGCTTTTGGAACTATCGGACTGGTGAGTTGTTGCGACAGTTAGATCTATCAAAATTAGGCGAGATCGGGGTGATCGATTTAGCTTTCCATCCGACGGGAAAATGGATCGCCAGTGCTTGTCATGAGCCAGATATTCAAATTTGGGATGTGGAAACTGGGCAATGTTATCAGACGCTGCAAGGGTCTACAAGTCAGAACTGGACAATAACTTTTCACCCGCAAGGTGACTTACTAGCAAATGGCAGTGAAGACAGCTCGATCCGGATTTGGCAGATTCATACAGGTGAATGTCTCTATGTCTTGAGCGGACATACCGCCTGCGTTACTGGAACCGCATTCAGTCCCGATGGAGGATACCTAGCGAGTTCCAGTAAAGATGCCACCGTCCGTATCTGGGATGTAGCCACAGGAGAATGTATCAAAATCCTCGCAGGGCATACCGACTTGGTAAACTATGTCGTCTATCATCCCGATCCGCAACGACGATTATTGGCTAGCTGTAGCCACGATGAAACAATTCGCCTGTGGGATACCCAAACTTGGGAATGCCTAAAAGTATTACGACCCCAACGAGCCTATGAAGACATGAACATCACCGGAGCCACAGGACTCAGCCTCGCTCAACTAGCAACCCTCAAAACATTGGGTGCGATTACCAAGGAGTGAGGATCAAATAAGATTCACTCGATCGACTCGACCGAGTATTGACATCGTGTATACAAGAATCTACAATGGGAAGATGTCCAGCCATCTCACCAAACCACGACTACTCGCAGACACAGACGATCGTAGCTCCTTTGCCAGTACCAACCGAGAAATGAATGATTGGTTGCAAAAGCACGCTTGGAATAACCAGAGTAGTGGTGCATCCAAAACCTATATCATCACCACCACCGAAGGTAAGATCGTAGGCTACTATAGTATTGCCGCTGGTGCGGTTGCCCGTCAAAGTGCTATTCGATCGTTGCGCCACAATGCCCCAGATCCGATTCCCGTATGTGTAATTGGCAGATTAGCAGTAGACCAAGAATGGAACAGTAGAGGCATCGGCGCGGGGCTATTGAAGGATGCTGTGTTGCGGATTGCAGGAGCGGCGCAAATCATCGGGATTCGGGCGATTATCGTCCACAGCTTGCCTGAAGCTTTAGCTTTTTATACTCGATTTGGGTTTCAAGAGTCCAAGCTCGAACCGTTGCTACTAATGTACCCACTCGAAAAAGTTTCAGCACTATTAAATTAATTATGGCTACCAACAAAACCAAACAACCAGAGCGACGTAGCGGTACGATTAACCTGCGAGTAGGTGAAGTCCAAAAAGAAGCGATCGATCGAGCAGCGGCGATTCAGGGCAAGAGTCGAACAGAATTTATCCTTGATGCTGCTTACACCGAAGCAACTAGCTTTTTGCTCGATCGTAAATTCTTTTTAGTTGACGACGCAACGTTTGAAGCATTTGAACGACAACTAGAAGCGGCACCCGATCCGTTGCAGTTGAAAGCATTGAAAGCATTGCTAGAACGTCCTGCTCCTTGGGATTAATTTCATCGAAACAACCTACTTTTTCTTACTGACAGCTCGATCGATCGAGCCGTACACTATGAAATGGCCTAAATAACTAGGCTCTCATAGATTGAGATGAAGACCCATGTTGAAATTAATTTATACCGAAACCGATCTACACATGGAACTGTTGACTACCGATCTGGAAGATTGG
>JANNBD010000281.1:0-4114 GCA_031385105.1 Chamaesiphon sp. OTE_78_metabat_374 | reverse complement strand
ACTCCCTGTCGGTATCATCAAGCGGTGGTAATTCGGCCGTACTGACGCGATTGGCTGACTGAACCGCCCCTTGTTTCGACAATTTACGAAACCACCTCACGAATGATTGCCAGATTTTTTTTAACATTTACTGATTCCTTGATGCACAATTTAGGTACATTCGATCTAGAGTATCGTAGAGAGTAGTAGGAGGCAAATTACCTCAATTGAGGATAGCCGAACTTTCGCTCGACCTTTTTCTATTTATCCCGCAGATGGCATATATACCTCTACATCATAAATATAGACCACAAACTTTCGCGGATCTGGTCGGACAAGAGGCGATCTCTACTACCTTAACTAATGCACTCCGACTCCAGAAGATTGCCCCAGCGTACCTGTTTACGGGGCCACGCGGTACGGGTAAGACTTCTAGTGCGAGAATTCTAGCGAAGTCTCTTAATTGTATGGCGAGTCAGGTACCTACAGCGCAACCTTGTGGAATTTGTGAGGTATGTAGCTCGATCGCCCTTGGTGCTGCCCTCGATATTATCGAAATCGATGCTGCAAGTAATACAGGGGTAGATAATATCCGCGAAATCATCGAACGCGCTCAATATGCTCCTGTGCAGTGTCGGTATAAGGTTTACACAATTGACGAGTGTCATATGCTTACTACATCAGCATTCAATTCGCTGTTGAAGACGCTGGAGGAGCCACCGGATCGAGTAGTATTTATCCTTGCAACTACCGATCCGCAGCGGGTATTACCAACGATTATTTCGCGGTGTCAGCGATTTGATTATCGGCGGATTCCGGTGGATGCGATGGTAAAGCATTTGACTTACATTGCGGGGATTGAACAGATTGCGATCGATCCGCCATCGGTGAAATTGATTGCCCAAATCGCCCAAGGTGGTTTGCGAGATGCAGAGAGTTTGCTGGACAGATTGAGCTTGCTCGATGGTGAAATTACACCCGATCGAGTGTACGATGCGATCGGTTCGGTACCTGAACAAGATTTATTGGATATCTTGCATTCTATTTCTAAAGCCGATCCTGAAAGTTTACTCGATCTGACTCGGACTATTCTCGAACGGGGCAAAGAACCTTTGACTGTGCTCCAAAATCTCGCAGGTTGCTATCGCGATCTGTTGATTGCCAAGACTGCGCCTAAGCGTCCAGATTTAGTCGCGCTGACTAGTGAAACTTGGGCGGGATTGGTAAACATCGCTAAAACATGGGAGCTGAACTGGATTCTCAATGGTCAAAAATATCTCAAAGATAGTGAGATCCAGCTCAAACAGACAACTCAACCCCAACTGTGGCTGGAAATTGCCATCTTGGGGCTACTGACAGTCAGCACCCAGCAGTCGTCAGTTACTACTCCTATAATTGCCGCCGCAATCGCCCCACCATCAGCCGCTCCAGCTAATTGGCAGACAGCTCCACCGCCAGCAGTCCAGGCGCAGTCAATTGCAGCCGTGCCCATCACTCCAGCAGCTCCAATCACGTCCATTGCCACACCAGCACCGATTGGCACTGTTGACCTCATTCAAACCTGGGAACAGGTCTTACAGCAGCTTCTACCCGCTAGTAGAGACTTATTCAAACCGTTTGGGAAGTTGATTGTGGTTTCAGAAACTCAAGCAATTGTGGCGATGAAATCAAGTACGATGCAATCGATCGCTAGTGGCAAGGTACCAGAACTGAGTAAAGTATTCAGTAACATGTTTGGTCGATCGATCTCCGTGAAACTAGATGTGATGGGCAAAGTTCAAGCCCAGCCGAGTAGTTCTACAATTTCAGCGAAACCACCAGAACCACCTGTAGTGGATCCTGTCCCAACTCCCGTCGCCATCCCAGCACCAGTAGTCCTACCGCCCGAACCTGAACTAGTTCAGCCGCCAGAGCCAATCATCGCGCCACCGGAACTACCTGTAGTAGCGCAGATAAAACCGATAGTCGCGCCACCGGAATTGCCTGTGGTAGTGCAGCCAGAACCATTAGCCTCAGTTGATTCATTTGAAACAGATCCACTGCTAGATTTTGCTGAACCGCCTGAATCAATTGATATGGAACGTGCAGAGCACACACCAGAAGTCGAGCTAGAAGAACCAGATCTCGATCCGATTCTCCACGCCGCAACGGAGCATGTTGTCAAAACTTTTAATGGCGAAATTATCGATCGCAGTCACAAATTGTTTGACCAGATTGTTGATAGCTAAAATTTCACCGATCGGATGTTAATTTCATTTTGACAATTAGGTTTTCAATCCGAGTTTTACCACAAGGTTCACTGCTTTGGCAGTCATTAATCTTACTTTGCTTGTAGGTTAATTTCACCTTTCTATTGAGTAGCTTAGTTTGGCTACAAACATCAAAGTCAGCTCCGAGATGATACTTTTTACCGCGATTTTCAATGTCGACATAGCACATTAGATCTCCATTTGTGAGCTTCAGAACTTTGCCGCTATTGGGAAATGATTCAAGAATTTTAGGCTTTTTTGCTTCAGCAGCGGCTATGTCAATCAGACTGGCAACGGCGACAAGTCCAGTACAGGTTGTTGCGAATAAATAAGCACAATTTTTCACGATCGAGATCCTCCCAAGACGATAATATATTAATACTATATTGACATGTATCTTTTTAGATAAATATTAAATTCTGCGATCGATCTAGGAGCTGAAACTTGCGGCATTTTATCAGCTAACTGCGACCACATTTGCCATAACATCGGCATCCCTAACTCAAAATCAGGCATCGATTGAAGCTGATTAAAGACTTGAATTGTCTCACCTTCAGCGACTATTTGTCCTTGCTCCATTACTAACACCCAATCAGCCCATTGATAAACAAAATCTAAATCGTGGGTGGCAATTAATAGAGTTGTACCTAATTTGGAGATCGCCTCTAATTCTGTTAGGAGGTTCCGTGTTTGAATCGGATCGAGGTAGGCGGTGGGTTCATCTAATAGTAATAATTCCGGTTGCAATGCCATCACACCTGCGATGCTTACTCGCTTTTTTTGACCTAAGCTGAGGTGTTGTAGGGGTGACATCGCCAGACTTTCCAATTGAAAATCGGCGAGGGTTTTAGTTACTTTTGTGGCGACTTCTGCATCTGGTAATCCTTGATTGCACAGTCCATAGGAAATATCAGCGGCGACAGTCGGTGCAACTAGTTGTTGTTCGGGATCTTGAAATACTAGCCCCACTCGTTGTCGCCAGCGATTCAATGATGCTCGATCGAATGTGAGTGGAATATCATCTAAAGTAACTGTGCCTCGATCTGGTTGACACAAACCATCAGCAATCAGGAACAGGGTAGATTTACCACAACCATTTTGACCAATAATTGCTGTCTTTTTATTTTTCGGCAACCGAAAACTCAAGCCTTCTAGTGTCGGAACTTTTGCCATTGGATAGCTGTAGTAGATATCTTTAAATTCTAATAAATATTCATCATTAATCATTGAAGAAGTGGATAGTGAATAGTGAATAGTGAATAGCCCACTATCGTCGTAGGGTGGGCAATGCCCACCAGCTAGATTTTACGCATGTTTTAGCTATCTAGATAGATATAATATCTCGCCAATGATCAGCCCGACACAACCAATAATTGACTCTCTGGCATAGCGAGGTGAGTATTGATATGACTGCGGTTGCCAAAATCGAAATTCTTGCTGAAACCCGCGTGCTGTTACGCCCAAAGTTAACTGCTGATAACGACTCGCCGTGCGCTGAATTAATTGGCGAACTAGTAAATTCAAGCTATACATTCTCAGCCGCCCAATCCGATAACCACCGCGTGAGACTTGGGCTGTGACAATCTTTTGAGCTGTATCTGCGAGTAGAAAAATAAATCGATAAACCAACAAAGCTAATTCAATTAAGATCTGTGGACAACCAATTTTTTGGGCAGTAGTTGCCAGATCGATCGCCGGAATTGTCAACACAATAAAGAATAGCGCGGAAGTACTCGCTAACGATCGAATCAATACCTCAACTGCATGAATCGAACCCTGACGACTCAGATAGAGATGTCCCCCCCATGCGGCTATTTGTAACAACGCATCAGCTTGAATACTTGGGGAGATAGTGCCAGCATATTCGATCACCAAGGCTGGCAGAC
>JANNBD010000264.1:0-3869 GCA_031385105.1 Chamaesiphon sp. OTE_78_metabat_374 | reverse complement strand
GTCTTAATGTCGGTAGTTTTCAGGTGGCACAAGTCCATTTATTTCATTATTTAATAATGAATCTAACAATACAATAAACAGGAGATCGCCATGCGTAGGTGGGGTTATTTAATTAGTTTAGGGTTGTGGTGCTGCGGCTGTCTAATCAAGATCCCCGTATTGGCTCAAGTAGAACCATCTATTCCGAATTCAGTAGTTAGTCCACAAGGGGCAAAGATTGTCACGGTTAAGGTGGGCGAAGTATTGCGGATCAAAGTCGATGCATTGAAACTAAATCAGCCGATTGCAGTATTTTTGGGCGATATAGATGTGACTGCCAAAATCAAGATTGAGGGGCAAGAACTAGTTTACCAATCTAATCTATTGCCATTACCTGTCGGCGAACAACCACTGACGATTTACCTGACTAAATCTGCCGATAACTGGGAAACTCTCGCCACCTTCACGATCAAAGTCGAGCCAGCAGTAGCTCAGTCGCCAACGGAACCAGGCAAAGATTCAACTCCACCATCACCAACGAAATCACCAGAAAGTATTTTTACAGTCAAACCTAAATTTACTGCCAATCTCAAATCTCAACTATTTGAAAGACGTACTGCCGATGCAGGTGCCTCGCAACGCCCAAGTGTGATCGATCTCTCATTTACAGGTGGTGCGTCAAGCCAATATAAGAGTGGTAGCACCACAATTGACGGTAGCTTTAATGTCGTTGGCAGCACCTTCCAACCAGATGCACTGCGTTTTAATCAGTTGCAAGGCAGAGCATCCCAATTCGATTTGAGTGACTACATCGTAGATCTGACTGATAGTGGCAACAAATTTTCCATCGGGCATGTTTGCGTTGGCAATCACCCGCTGTTATTCAATAATATCTGTACCCGTGGTGTCACGGGGAAGGTGCAAATAAATAGTTTCGCCGATATCAGTGTCGGACAGATTAGCACTACCAAGATTGTTGGTTTTGAGGATCTGATTGGGGTGGCGCGGAGTGCAAATACGCTGACAGGTGCGTCACTAGGACTCCAAGTGATGAATAATGCCGCTGATGGTGTCAGGCTAGAAACCACGCTGTTCGGTGGTTCGCGGCTGCCAGAAGCTGGCTTTGAGGAGGGTGTGGTGGTAGATGCAGAAACAAGCAATGGCATCGGCTGGCGACTGACAGGCACGAATGATACTGGACGCTGGAAGGGGGATGTGGGGTTTGCGCGGAGCACTTTTGTCAATATCGCGGCAAACGATCCTCAACTAACTGGGGGATTGAGTGTCACCCCACTCCAGTCGGTAACAAAAAATGCTTGGTATGCAGAAACTAATTATGAGCTGCTCAAGGATTTGCCCCTAGATGCCAAACGAAAATTGTCGCTCAATGCTAACCTGCGCGTGGAGCAAGCAGATCCCCAGTTTGGAACGATTGGAGCGACTGTGAATGCAGATCGACTGCAAACTCAATACGGGTTAAATGCGACGATTGCTGGGGCGAATATCCAGTTACAACAGACCAATTTTGAAGACAATATTGTCAATCTCCCTAATCTATTAAAAACTAAGAATCGGAGTACGATTGTCGGTGTAACTTTTCCACTCCAATCATTCTTGGATGTCAAAAATCCACTCCTACCGACTATTTCTTACAATTACCAGCAAACTTCCCAACTCGGATCGATTGCCGCACCTGCAAGTGGCGGTTTCACCCTTGCTTCTCAAATTCCTGACCTATCTAGTTCCATTCACAAATTAGGCGTAAGCTGGGACACTCCAGGGATTGTTTTTAATTATAAATTTAGCAGTGCTTTTGATGACAATCGCCAAATCGGTCGAGAAACTGCTGACTTTCGGAGGCTCAATCATCAGGTATCTGTAGATCTCAAGCCCAGCCCTCAACTGCGATTTAACTTGGGCTATAATTTCACCAATTCTTTCAATAACGAGCAAAATTTAACCCGATTTACCAATAGCCCAACCCTGGGCGTGAGCTGGGAATTTCAGCCAGACACGACCTTGGCTTTTAACTATAATCGGAGTAATGACACTGACTCACGCGGTCAGTCATCAACGGACGAGAACGGTCTAGAATTGCTATTAACCTGGAATTTTCGCTCTAATTTTCTCGACCGAGAAAATCCTGGGAGTGTCTTTCTTCGCTACGGTCGTCAGTCTGCCCAAAATCGCAGTGGTGCTATTAATACTGACAGAACTATCGATATTATTAATGCTGGTGTAAGTTGGAGTTTTTAACAACATTTTGAGGCGACTTTACGTCATCAGTAATAGATGATAGTGAGTGTCCAATCTTCAAGCCAAATTGACACCCATCACACCAACTGAATACAGTTCGGAGAAAGTATATGAATACAACGACAAAACTACTGCGCCGCACAAGTTTAATCAACCTCGCTAGTTTAGCCGCGCTCCTCGCATTGTTACCACTAGCTGTAAATGCAGCTACCGTTAGCCCTGAGGGAGTGAATGTCAAAGCCTTTAGTACGACGACAGTATTTCTGACTTTTTTAGGCTTAAGTAATCAAGTACCCGCTGAAGGATTGTGGTGCGGCGCGATTGCTGCCAACAACTCATGCATTCCAGGTACCATTTTTGGGCGATTACCTCAGAGATATAATTTAAGTCGGTTGAGTGGTGGCAATAACTTCACTGATATCATGACCATTCCTGCCTCTGTTACCCGTAGAGCCTATCAAGATGCAGTGCAGGGCAATCAAGGTGATTTCTTCTATGTGCGTCGGTTGGTGAGCACCACAGGTGGGGCAGATGAGTTTGTCGCAGTTACCTGTCGGCTGGCGGCTGGGGGGGCACGGGTACCATTGAGTCTGAGTAGCGTCAAACTCGAACTAGCCAAAAATCGATCGGTACCTGCGATCGCGACAGGTACTACTTTACCTATTTTTGGTGCCCAGATCGCTTACAATGGTACAGGCAGACTAAAAGGCAGATGGGAATTAGTCTCACCAGGCGATCCACGACCGAGCCAACGAGATTTATTACCTGAAGCTAGCCTACCATTGGAAGAACGGGGTCTTCAGCAGCGTTATACCCAATTAGAACGATTCGATCTATTTTTGCCACCAACTGGGCAAGTATTCTTACCAGGACCAAATCCCGATCGAATTCCCAAAGGAGCTACTGGCTTACACCTGATCCTACTACGAATCGAGGCAACGGACGATCGAGAAGCAGACTCTACGATCCAGACAGGCATCGTCAGTAGTGGCGGGGTAGCTGGCTTCCCCATGCCTGTGTTGCGCTACTTTATCGGTGCTCGTGAGGGCAAGTTAGTCCTGCTCGAACCTCAGCCCAATACTCAACTCTCCCAGCTCAAGCCGATTCAATTTGCTTGGCAAGGCATGGGTGCGGCGGGGGGCTACCGACTAGAAGTCAAAGATCGGGAGCAAATCATTCTATCAGCTTTATTATCTGCCGATCGAACTACTTACACCGCTCCCCCTTGGCTGAAAGACAAAGCCCAAACATTTCTGACTTGGCGGATTCAAGCTCTTAAGAGTGATGGCTCGGTGCTGTCTGAGTCACCATTCCAACAATTTCAAATTTTGGCGAAGTAAATAGACTTGGCAAAGAAATAAACATCCTCGATTTCTCCAAAGAGTCAAGGATGTTTTTTTTGCTGTTTACTAGTACCAACTCTGAGCAAAAATTACCTGTTTATTATGCGAATGATAAATAAAAATCAAGTGATTCACAGTCCGTGAATCGAATACAGTTGCAGATCTAATCACGGCTTGCATCACCATAAATTGGCAATTGATCGGGATGTCATTTTAATAATATCATCCAACTATCTCAAACTAAATCCATTTGTAATTGACTCTCGTACTATAGATAATCAGCAAAGAGTT
>JANNBD010000263.1:0-10603 GCA_031385105.1 Chamaesiphon sp. OTE_78_metabat_374 | reverse complement strand
GCTGCCATCAGGTGCCAGATCGAATTTGACGTTTTGGTATTCCCGATTGTCGAGAATTGTTTCAAGCTTGCCAGGTGGTGTAAATTGCGTCTCTCCATTGCGTGGGACGACTCCAGTACTGACACTATAAACCTGTTGAGTGGCAATCGCAGGTTGACCATTTTCCAAGGTTTTGGTGTCTGTTGCCGTGAAGATGATTATTTGACTATGGCTATCGACTTTAAAATCAGTCACAACTAGCCCTGCTGGGGTGATTGTGATTGGTTTCTGAGTTTTGAAATTATAGATTACAATTCGCCCTCGATCTGCTGCGGCACTGCTGATATAGGCAAACATCCGATCGGGTGTCCGAAATTGACCATCAAAGGGCACCATTTCTTTACCAGGCTTCTTGCCTAAGATCTCCCTAGCACCTTGTAATTTGACTTGATAAGTATTTCCATAAGGAGCCGGATGAGCCAGTGTATACGCCAATTTAGACCCCGCCCAACTGACTTTTCCAGGTAATGGTGGTTGAATTTGCAGTTGTTTCTCTACACTGGGACGATCGATCGATCGATTAAACGTCAACGTAAAGGCTGTATCCTCGGCACTAATACTGCGATTTTGCCAGTTAAAATCCCGCACCTGCGGCAATGTGCGATCGCCACTCCAGACCAAAATGAGCGTCACAATTGCCAGTCCTGCCATGACTATCATGGCAATTCGATCGAGCGGGAGCAGGGTTTTGGTGGGCACGAGTAAAGGGTGTGAGGGTGTGGAGAGTGTGAGGGAGCCAGAGCGTGGAAAGATCGAGTTCTAGAGCCTAAAGCCTAAAGCCTAGAGCACCAAAGTCTACTCCTGATAAGGATTCTTCGGCGTAGGAATTGGCTTAAGTTCACTCGCTTCAATTACTAGTTGACGACTACCTAAAAATGTCTCGACGATTGCTTTACCTTTAATCTGCAACCAACCATCTTGAGGATAGGTTTGACGAGTACCTGTAAATTTAACTGGGATAGATACTGGATAAGCATCTGCGGCACAGCAGGTAATCACAAATCTGGACAGCATCAGGTAATTGGCAGGTAGATCTTTGGGGTAAAGTACAAACCCGTTAATATTTGCTTTTTGACCCAAATAGGCATCGGGTTCAGGATAGTTATTGAGCGTTCGCACCCAGTCTACGAGGGTTCTAGATTCTGGTTTGACATTGGTCCGAAAAGCTTTGGTTTGGCTGCGAGTAACGGTCACAGATTCAGTAGAAGCACCACGCTGAATCGCAATTTGACTGGTAAATAGTTTGGGCGTAATAATCAATCCGGCGATCGCAGTACTCAATAATAACATTGCAGTTAGACCCTGAGGCAGCAGACTACTGTGCAACTCTTGGCTGTTGGCAATTCTGCCGCGATATAGTCGCCAACCTTGAAGGATCCCAATTAACAGTAAACATCCGCCTGTAACTGTCACAAGGAGATAGTAACTAGGATGAATCAGGATGTATAGAGTGCCATCGATCGCATATTTTAGGAGCAAGATTCCCCATGCAGTGATAGCGAGGATGTCTAACCACGACTTCCGCAGACTGGAGCGATCCTTGGGGGTGTTAGCTGACATGGAAATTCACAAATAAGGTGAACAGAAAAGTCAATTGAGTGGCGATCGCAAAAATATAGAAAATCGCTTTTGGCTTGAATATTGACAGCATCAAGCCAATGCTTTTGAGGTCAAACATTGGCCCAAATATTAGGAATGCTAGTAGCGAGCCGCTGGTAAATGTTGCGGCAAATGAGAGCGCGAAAAACGAATCTACAGTTGAGCAAATCGAAATCGAGCCAGCCAAGAGCATCATTACAACGATCGATAAAATTGGCCCTTCGCCCAAGCTGACAATTAGTTCTCGTGGTGTCAGGGTTTGAATTGCCGCTGCGACTGCACTACCTAATACTAGTACCCCGCCCAATTCACGAAGTTCTTGGACGATATTATCAAGGACTAAATTAACATTATCGCGAATCGATCGCTGGGGTGGCTGCATCAAATCTTGAGTCATTCGGAGTGGTGCAGCACCAGCCGTACCCAACATAAAATCACCCCCATCCAGCAGACTGAATCCCGTACTTACCTTCGGCTGAGAACGAATCGTGCCCAATGCGATCGCGGGCTGTAGAATCGGTTTAAGATCCTTTTGGACGCTAAAAATATACCCCACAATTGTGGCAATCAGCAGGGAAAACACCACCCTCAATACTACAATTTCCGGTCGATCGTGAAAGGCAATCCAAGTTGACCAAATGACAATCGGATTAACGGTTGGAGCTGCCAGCAAAAAGCCAATTGCCACAGGCATCGGCACTCCCTGCATGATCAATCGCCGCGCTACAGGTACGTTGCCACATTCACACACGGGAAACAAAAAACCGATGCAACTCCCCACAAACGCCCCTAGCACTGGATGAGTAGGCATGTGCTTCATCAACCAGCGTTCATCGATAAAGATCAGCAGCACACTCGACAGTACCACCCCCAGCAGTAAAAAGGGGATAGCCTCTACCAGTAAGCTTAAAAAGAGGGTAAATGCGTTACTGAGCTGTTCCATCTGGGCTGTTTGCTTTTATTGTTTGTTGGATGTCGGTTCGGTCAGATTGTTCCCATCAGCCAACTATGCAGAGATAATTTATCAACTGAAATATCATCGATCAAAAATCACCCTAAGCATCTTCCTGTTTGGCTTTCAAACTAGGAAAATAGATCTCCAACAATCCGGCTGGAGGCAATATTTCAATTCTTCGATTGGCAATATCGACCATTGGCACGATTTCTTTGACAAATGGGATCATTGCTTCAGCCATTTTGCCATCAGCCTGAGCGGCACTAACCACCAAGATTTCATGTCCAGCCGTAAAAATATCTGTTACGACACCAACTTCCGCCCCTGTTACCTGATGAAAGACAGGTAAGCCGATCAGATCCTGACTATGATACTCGCCCGATCGCAACTTTGGTCGATCTGTTGTTGGCAATAACAACATTTTCCCCCGCAGATTTTCAGCTTGATTGCGGTTGAAAATCCCGTCTAGCTGTACCACATACAGATTTCGACCAGGAATTTCATAGCCTTTTTTCAACTGAATCGATTGTGGCTCTAGATCATGGCTACCCCATAGCCAGCGTTCTCCAGCTTGCTCAAATCGTTCAGGGAAGTCTGAGTTGGGATGCACTTTCACTTCGCCTTTAATGCCCTGTGCGCCAACGATCGAACCAATTTCCATCCAGCCATCAGGTGGCGACAAGGAAGCTCTACCTGAGGGTATTTCAGGAGTGGACTGGGGTGATGAATTAGTCATGAATCAATCGATAGGGAAAGGAGATTGATCTACATGTTAAACCACAACGATCGACCTCGAACGTTTTAGCTGGTGAGCCAATCTGCCAAGCAATTCAGTGATCGAGGAGCAATCAGCCAGTTATCAAACTGTCTACACTGAAGATCGATCGATGTTTCCCTCCTTTAAGATAAATATATCAACACCAAGAAATTGTGTTTTAACTATTAAATTCAGGAGATTATTGATATGCAACAGCTTGGTTCCCCACGAGATAGTAATGCCTGGATTGCTCAAACTTGGGCAGCATTTTTTCTATCGATCGGCATGACAACTACAGGTATTGTGTATCTACCTGTAGATTTATGGGTCAAAGGGTTTATGGGAATGGGATTAGGCTTTTCCGTTGCATCTACTTTTAGTCTGGGCAAGACCCAGCGAGATCTCTATGAGTCAATTAGATTGACATCAAAAATTGAGGAAGCTAAATTAGACAAAATCCTCGCCCAAAATGGTGTGATTAAACAGCCAAAAGAATGAAATCGCAAACATCATTTATCTGGCTCATTACCATCTACCCATCTCTGCCAGTATCCCATTTGAATTTGTACTATTAATGTCAGCCCATCTGAATAGTACATTGTGTCTATCTAACCAGAGTCCAGCTAGATCTTACTCTTCGGCATTTGCTGGTTGTCGTCTAACCTTGGTCACAGGTTGAACCGTTGAATTACGCTTTGAATTGCTGTTGTTTACGGTAGATGTATTTCTTTTGGGCTTGGCTTTTGGCACTATTTCTTCAACCGGATTAGTGCCAGTCAATGCTTGTAAAACTTGAATTTTATCCTGAAAAATAATCTTGTTATTCTTCCGAATTACCAATCTATTGGCCGCGATTGTATAGTTTACATCACCGTTGTCTGCTGAAAACTGAGTTCGATCGTAGTAACGCAGTCTCAATGTGATCCCCTGGGTACCATCTTTTGCCAATCCAACATAGTGGGTTGGATTTTTAGCACCGCAAATATACAGCAAATAGTCTCTAGAAGTAGCTCTGTACATTACTTTAGTATTGTCGGGACAAACTGAAGTATTTTCAGTATTAGTTTCTCGATTAACACTAGCTGATTTTGCAGATGAAGCTGAAGTGACCGGAATATTTACAGGTTTTGTCGTTGAATTATCGCGGTTGCTGCCAGACAGCGTGCTTGTTCGATCGATAATTGCGACGTTGCGGAACTTAGCAGTTGTAGTCACACTTCCAGTCAGTGGAATTTGCAACAGAGCAGCTTGAGTTAATGTCGTAGGTACTTTACCAAAAATGAAACTTGCTTTAAACGGAATATTTTCGACCAATTCAGTTTTAATTGAGTTGTTTTCACTACTGCGGTTAGCGAGCCGGATACTCGTTGGATAATATTCATTACCTTCTAAATCTACCAACTTAACTGTGTTACCGTTGATGTCGATTGATCGATCACTATTCTTGCTCGTCAAAGTCGCTTGACAAGTAATATCTTTCAGTCTTCGGGCACAGTCTTGGACGACTACCTTAATCCGATCATCTTCATAGCTAGATGGATTACTCTGGATAGCTTTACTTGGTAACTGGGCGAACAACTGATGTGGATACAGGCAGCTACTCATTAAGCTGAGTAGCCCGATCCTGAGCATTGATTTGGTAGTCATGTTGTTTGTGTATAGATGCACGCTGTTCTTTGGCTGAAGTTGAATTACAAGTCGCTGTCAAAACTCGATGTCATTAAGCATCAGTATTTCAATCGACTGCTGTTAAATTGAATATGTCTTCAACATCTCAATATCTTACTGTTTGTCGATCGATAGAGAGTGATAATTCGATACCTTACAGATATAGATTTTAATTAAATTGTTCCATAAATCGATCGATATCCTCAATAATTCGGGTCAGTTCTACCTCACTACTCACGCGGATTCGATCATCCCGTAACGTAATCAATACTTTCGCGACAAAAGGATTTGCCCAGATATTGGGATTGCAGAACATCTCCAAGAAAACATCCCCTGTATACTGATACTCGATCGGTTTAGATTGTTTCGGTTTACCCCCACCGCCAGATGTCTCGGCTGTTTTGGCTTTGAGCACTTGGACGATCTCATTCAGCTTTGCTTTCAATTCCGTGGCGGCTATGAGCGTAAAGCCACAGGATACCGAACCACTCGGTAAATTAAATACCAGTTGAGATGACATAAGTTTTGATCGACAAAAGAGCTAGTTGACTTCTAATATTAACGTTATCTGTCTGGACAATTTCAATAAACTAGTGTAAAGTTGGAGATTGTGGTCTGAAACTTTCAGCTTTAGAAGCTCTGACTGCGGTGAATCAGTTGAAGTAGATACTAAGTGGCTTGCTACTCCAGTCTACCCAGCACTAAAAAGATTCCCAATTGATACCTTGTCCCTTGTTAAGTGAAAACTTATCGCCCGCAATGCATGTGATTTTTGTGCGAAAGCACACAAAATAGATGCTAAAGTTAAGCTGGATTGGTAAATATAAGTCAAACCCACAGATGGACGCGCCTGCCGGTGGAAGTCCATCAAAATCCTGATGTCTCAAATATAAGGAAGTATACTAAACCGTGTCTATCGGTATTCTCGGCACCAAACTCGGCATGACTCAGATTTTCGACAAAGAGACAGGGAGAGCAATTCCTGTCACCGTCGTTCAAGCAGGTCCATGCACCATTACCCAAATCAAAACCCAAGCGACAGATGGATACAGCTCCATTCAAGTTGGGTACGACGAAGTTAAAGAAAAAGCACTCAACAGACCAGAACTCGGACACCTCAAAAAAGCTGGGGCTAGTCCGCTGCGTCACCTTCAAGAATTTCGGGTCGATAGTACTGACGAGTGGACACTCGGACAAGCAGTAACGCCAGATATTTTCACTGTCGGTCAACTTATCGATGTCACAGGCAACAGCATTGGTAAAGGTTTTGCTGGTTGGCAAAAACGGTGGAACTTTGCGCGGGGTCCAATGACCCACGGTTCTAAAAATCACCGCGAACCTGGTTCGACTGGTGCTGGTACCACTCCTGGCCGTGTCTATCCCGGTAAAAAAATGGCCGGACGACTGGGTGGCAAACGGATCACAATCAAGAAATTAGTGGTAGTTCAGATTGATGTCGATCGAAACCTTCTGCTAATTGAAGGCTCCGTTCCTGGCAAACCTGGCGCGTTACTGCGAATCGTGCCTGAAGTCAAAGTCGGTAAGTAATCACAGTAAGTAGAAGCGAAATAATATAGTTATGGCTAATTGCGTCATCCGCAACTGGCAAGGCGAGGAAGCTGGCTCTGCCACCCTCGAATTGGCTGTTGCAAGAGAAGAAAATGCTTCTCACATCGTTCACCGTGCCCTAATCCGGCAGACAAATAATGCTCGTCAAGGTACTGCCTGTGCCAAGACTCGCGCCGAAGTACGCGGTGGTGGTCGGAAACCTTGGAAACAAAAAGGAACTGGACGCGCTCGTGCGGGTTCGATTCGTTCTCCACTCTGGCGTGGGGGTGGTGTAATTTTTGGACCAAAGCCCAAAGATTACAACATGAAAATGAACCGTAAAGAGCGGAGACTCGCTCTACGGACAGCATTGATGAGTCGGATTGCAGACATCATCGTAGTTGCTGACTTTGCAACCAATGTAGCTCAACCAAAAACCAAAGAGTTCGTCCAAGCGATGACTCGTTGGGGTGTAGAAGCTGATAGCAAAGTACTGATCATTGTTTCAGAAGTAGAAGACAATACACTGTTGTCAGTTCGGAACATTGCCAAAGTTAAAATGATTTCTGCGTCAGGACTCAACGTCTTCGATCTCCTCAACGCCGATCAAATTGTCGCTACTGCTGAAGCGATCGCCAAAATCCAGGAGGTTTACAATGACGATTAGAGTTGATGACCGTGATTTACCCGATTTGATTCGGAACGTGATTGTGACTGAAAAAGCCACCACGATGATGGAACAGAACAAGTACGTTTTTGACGTAGTTCCTCAAGCCAATAAGACCCAGATTAAAGCTGCGATCGAATCCCTATTCAACGTCAAAGTTAAACGGGTAGATACTCAGAACCTCCCCCGCAAAACTCGCCGCGTTGGTAAATTCCTCGGTGCCAAGCCTAAATACAAACGCGCCATCGTCACCGTCGTTGAAGGCCAAGAGATTATCCTCTTCCCTGAAGTGTAATAAGCAGTAAGAACTAAATCTGGTAGATTTATCAGACGCATCGCGTCTCTTACACTATTCACCATCCACCATTCACCATTCACTAATTATGGGTACCCGCTCTTATCGGCCGTATACACCCAGCTCTCGCGAAACCGTAATTTCAGACTTTGCTGAAATCACCGCGAGTAAGCCGGAAAAATCCCTGCTCGTCTACAAACACCGCGCTAAAGGACGTAATAACCGTGGTGTTATTACCAGTCGTAGACGTGGTGGTGGAAACAAACGCCTCTATCGGATTATTGATTTCCGTCGTCAAGACAAGATTAATATCCCTGCAAAAGTAGCGACAGTCGAGTACGATCCCAACCGGAACGCACGGATTGCACTACTTTTCTACAGAGATGGCGAAAAACGTTACATTCTTCATCCAATCGGATTAGAAGTAGGCACTGAAATCATCACTGGGCCAGAGTCCCCGTTTGAAATTGGCAACGCACTACCACTGATCAATATTCCACTGGGTACGACTGTTCACAGTATCGAACTCACAGCAGGTAAAGGTGCTCAGATCGCCCGTTCTGCGGGTGCGGCGGCTCAACTGGTAGCAAAAGACGGTGACTACGTTACCCTCAAAATGCCATCTGGTGAAGTCCGAATGGTGCGGAAAGAATGTTACGCAACCATCGGTCAAGTCGGCAACACTGAAGCCCGCAACACTAACGCTGGTAAAGCCGGACGTAACCGCTGGAAAGGTCGTCGTCCTAAAGTCCGTGGTAGTGTCATGAACCCTTGCGATCACCCACACGGTGGTGGTGAAGGTCGCGCTCCAATCGGTCGCAGCGGCCCTGTTACGCCTTGGGGTAAACCTACTCTGGGCTATAAAACTCGTAAGAAGAATAAGGCTAGCAGCGCACTAATCATCCGCCGTCGTCGTAAATCCTCGAAACGTGGTAAAGGCGGTCGTCAGAACTAAGAAAGTGGACAGTGGACAGTGGATAGTGAATAGCAAAATTAAGAACTATTCCCTATTCACTGCCCACTCCCCGCTAATCGCAGGGCAAACTATTCACCATCCACTATCCACTATTCACTATCCACTAAATTATGGGTCGTTCTCTTAAAAAAGGGCCTTTCGTCGCAGATCATCTGATGACAAAGGTAGAAAAAATGAATGCGTCTGGTCGTAAAGACGTAATCAAAACTTGGTCACGCGCTTCGACAATCTTGCCGCAAATGGTCGGACATACGATCGCAGTACATAACGGTCGTCAACACGTTCCCGTCTTTGTTTCTGACCAAATGGTCGGACACAAACTAGGTGAGTTCTCACCTACTCGGAACTATCGTTCCCACTCAAAGGGAGACAAGAAATCCGGTAGATAATTCAAAGTTAATTTGAATTTTGGACTCTGGATTTAAAGAGGAAAAATTATGGCGATCGATAACAAAACAGAAATCAAAGCAGTTGCGAAATATATTCGCATGTCTCCCTTCAAAGTACGTCGTGTACTGGATCAGATTCGGGGACGTTCATACCGTGAAGCATTGATTATTCTTGAATTCATGCCTTACAAAGCATGTGAAGAGATTATCAAAGTGCTACGTTCTGCTGTAGCCAACGCTGAAAATAACAATGGGATGAATCCAGCGAAATTAGTAGTCTCTACTGCTTTTGCTGATGGTGGCCCTGCACTAAAACGCTTCCGCCCCAGAGCGCAAGGTCGCGCTTACAAGATCCGCAAACCGACATGCCACATCACCGTGGCAGTGGCGGAAATGAACTAGGGAGCATAAAAAATAACATGGGACAGAAGATTCATCCAACCGGATTTCGACTCGGTATTACGCAGGAACATCGTTCGCGGTGGTATGCAGACAGCCGACGCTATCCTGAAGTTCTCAAAGAGGACTACATAATCCGCCGACACATCGAGAAAGATGCCACCCTCAGTACTGCGGGAATTTCCAAAGTACGGATCGAGCGTAAAGCCGACCAAATCGAAATTGAAATCCACACTGCTCGTCCAGGTGTAGTTGTCGGCCGCCAAGGCAGCGGTATTGAAGTAATTCGTCAAGCTTTGCTCAAGAAACTTGGTACTGACCGCCAGGTCCGGATCAATGTAATTGAAATTGCGAAAGTTGACGCTGATGCAGCATTAATTGCTGAATTCATCGCTCAACAACTATCTCGCCGCGTATCTTTCCGTCGGGTTGTCCGTCAGGCAATTCAACGGGCGCAACGGGCAGAAGTTAAAGGGATCAAGATTCAAGTTGGTGGACGACTCAACGGAGCTGAAATCGCTCGGACAGAATCATCTCGTGAAGGTAGCGTGCCACTACATACCCTCCGCGCAGACATTGACTACGCCTCCAAAACCGCAGAAACCACCTATGGCATCATCGGTGTCAAAGTCTGGGTCTTCAAAGGCGAAATCATCCCTGGACAAGAAAATCTCGATGCACCTGGTGCAGTTCAACCCAAACGTCGGCAGAACCAACAACGTCGCCGTCAGTTTGAAGATCGCTCTGATGAAGGATAGGAATTGAAACATGTTAAGTCCTAGAAGAACAAAGTTCCGCAAACAACAGCGCGGACGCATGACTGGTATGGCCACCAGAGGAAATGAAATCGCTTTCGGTCAATTTGGACTACAAGCGATCGAGCCATCCTGGATTACCTCCCGCCAGATCGAAGCTTGTCGGCGAGCCATGAACCGTTACCTCAAGCGCGGTGGTAAAATCTGGATTCGGATTTTCCCTGACAAACCTGTCACCATGCGCCCAGCAGAAACACGGATGGGTTCCGGTAAAGGTTCCCCAGAGTTTTGGGTAGCAGTAGTCAAACCAGGTCGGATCTTGTTCGAGATTGGTGGAGTTGCCGAAGACATTGCTCGTGAGTCCATGCGTCTAGCGATGCACAAGCTCCCGATTAAGGTCAAATTTATTGTCAAAGCACATTTAGAAGACGAAGTAGATTAAGGTTATGGCTCTGCCAAAAATCGCCGAAGTAACAGTCCTAACCGACGAAGAATTAGCTGCTGAGATCATCGCTGTCAAACGGAATCTGTTTGACTTGCGCCTCCGCCAAGCTAC
>JANNBD010000199.1:0-4598 GCA_031385105.1 Chamaesiphon sp. OTE_78_metabat_374 | reverse complement strand
TTGAAATGCACGATCAACCCGGTGGGCTGTGTACGGCATGGCGACGACAGGGATTTGTTTTTGATGGTTGCATTCACTATTTGTTTGGCTCTGGGCAAGGACAGCCTTTCTATCGGCTCTGGGAAGAACTTGGCGTTGTTCCGCAGCAAAAATTCGTCCATCACGATGAATTGCTACGAGTGAGCGAACCTAATGGTAAAACCTTAATTGTCTACAGCAACCCCGATCGGCTGGAGCAGCATTTAAAGGAACTATCACCCGTTGATCGGCGATTAATTAGCGATTTCTGTGCTGGGATTCGCACGTTTACTCACTTCGATCTATCCCTACTTCAGCAGCAACCCAAAGCATTAATGCATCTGGGTGACTGGGGAAGCCTAGCGAGAAAAATGTTGCCGTTTGTATGCCCACTGGCTCGGTGGGGAAATCTCTCGGCAGCAGAGTTTGCCGATCGCTTCCAAGATCCATTTCTTCGACGTGCTATTCCTCAGATGTTTGGCTGGGAAAGCATTCCAGTGATGGTTGGCATGTCTCTACTGGCGTATATGCACACCAAAAATGCTGGATTTCCGCTAGGTGGATCGCTGCAATTTTCCGAAAAGGTTGCCGATCGATATCTGGAATTAGGCGGTGAAATTCACTATGAATCGCAAGTAGAAAAGATTTTAATCGAGAAACATCAGGCGGTTGGGGTGCGGTTATACAACAATGAAGAATGCTTTGCAGATCGAGTAATTTCGGCCTGTGATGGTCACAATACGCTGTTTGGTTTAATAGATCGACAATATGTCCCCCGCGAGATCCAAAGTTATTACGATGGACATCTACCGATTCATTCCCAACTACAGGTATCACTGGGCGTAAATCGCGATCTATCTGCCGAAGCGCACTGGACTACTCATTTGCTCGATGAACCTGTAGTAATTGCGGGAGAAAAGCGGTATGAGATTGGGGTCAAACACTATTGCTTCGACCCCTCACTAGCACCACACGGAAAATCAGTGCTGATGGTGGTGTTGACGACTAATTATGAATATTGGCAACGCATTTATGGTCGATCGATCTACGATGCAGAGGAAATCCAAGAATCACAAATTCTGATCGATCTGTTAGAGCGATTTTATCCTGGGATTAAGGATGATATTGAGTTTATAGATGTGGCTACACCACTCACCTACGAACGTTATACGGGCAACTGGCAAGGATCGAGTTGTGGTTGGCTCCTGACCAAACAAACCCTACCATTATCGATAAAAGGATTGCCTAAAATATTACCTAAACTGCGAAATTTTTATGCAATTGGACAATGGGTCGAACCAGGTGGAAGTGTGCCAGTGGTTGCCATGTCAGGACGCAATATTGTTCAGCAAATTTGTCGGGAAGATAAGCAAATCTTTAGGGCGACAACACCCGTTTTTACTAAAAGATGATAAGGCAGAAAATGATGTCCCACTCAATTTTCACACTTCAGCATCGCACGATTGGCAGAGCCGCAGCTTGGGCTGTATTCTGCCTGGGTATAGTGTATGCTGTCACCACAATTCTCGGATTTCTCTCCCTCAAATCGCCTGATGATGCGATCTGCGATCCATTCTTCTCTGTGATGGAACTGCTCATCATCTTAATAGCACCATTGATGGTCATTAGTATGGTTGCCGTTCATGCCTACGCGCCGCCTGATGCCAAGGTGTACAGTCTGACAGCAATGATTTTGACGATCCTGATGTGCGGTATCACATCCAGTGTCCACTTCGTTATCCTGACAATGAGCCGACAGCTTGAAGCGAATAGCGTTTCTTGGCTGCTCTCATTCAAATGGCCATCAGTGGCATATACGTTAGACATCCTCGCGTGGGACTGGTTCTTTGCCCTCTCCATGCTCTTTGCTGCACCTGTGTTCGGGGTAGGTAGGCTGGAGCAAACAGTACGGATGCTGATGATTGTCAGTGGTGTCCTGAGTCTCGCGGGGTTAATCGGTGTGCCACTTGCGAATATGCAAATTCGGAATATTGGCATCATTGGCTATGGTGTGGTGGCTCCGGTTGTATTTCTGCTACTGGGCATAGTTTTCGGGCGGACTCAATATGTCTAAAATCCCTTTTAACACAGAACAATTTCTTCAGATTTTTGAGAAATACAATCAAGCTATATATCCGTTTCAGTTTGTACTAATTCTAGTTGCCATCGCCGCAGTTTTCCTAGCAGCAAGTCGAAAGCCATTCGCGAGTAGACTTATTTCATGCTTGCTTGGTTTTCTCTGGCTCTGGACAGGGATTGTATATCATTTGATTTTCTTTACAACAATTAGCCCACCCGCCTATTTGTTCGGGACGTTGTTCATTCTTCAAGGTTTGTTATTTTTATATGAAGGCGTAGCAAGAAACAGATTGAGTTTTCGTGCTAGCCGAAGATTTGACGGCATTCTTGGCGCGGTATTGATTGCTTACGCGCTGGTGATTTATCCATTAATCGGCTATGCGTTGGGGCGAATCTTCCCCTCAACACCTACGTTTGGGACACCTTGCCCAACGACTATTTTCACATTTGGTTTACTCCTGTGGGCTGACAGGAAAATTTCATTGAGTTTATTGATTATTCCAATTCTATGGTCGATCGTCGGAACTTCAGCGGCTCTGAACTTTGGAGTCAAAGAAGATTTTGGATTGCTCATAGCTGCAACTATGGGAACTGCTGTGCTCGTTCAGCATAACTTAACACTGAAAACAGCACAAACATTATAAATTAGCCGAAAATATTATCAAAATACTGGAGATAGTAATGACTAAATCAATTTCTCTCGATGCACTCTGGGATTGACGACCTACTGAGCTTGTATTCAACTCAGATAAACTCGCTCACTTAACTAGTAGCAGCAAAACGATATCTCGAACACTCTATTAAATCCTAAATCAGCAACCATAGGTCAGTATTATGTGGATAAAATCGATCGTAATTATTACTGTATCAGTAATTGTTTTATTTGGAGTTGTGAGTCTTTATGGTAAATATCAGTGGCAGTTAGAGACTGACCGATTGCGCGCTCGGTTAACAAATGGGAAGCAAACTATTAATCCCAAAACATACGATCCAAAAGAGCTTGAAGGCTTGCCAAACCCAGTGCAGCGATATTTTCAGGCTGTGCTGAAGGAGGGACAACCGATCGTAACGGCGGTCAATCTTTCTCAGCAGGGCATATTCAACATGAGTGAGACGAAAGCAAAGTGGAGTCCGTTTACCGCTACTCAATTTGTGACAACTCAACGTCCGGGATTTGATTGGGATGCGCGGATTCAGATGGCTCCAGGCGTGAGTGCCTTCGTTCATGATGCCTATGTGTTAGGAGCAGGCAGCTTACACGCATCATTACTCGGTCTGTTTACCGTTGCCGATGTGCGCGATACACCAGCAGCCGCCCAGGGTGAGCTGCTGCGATTTTTTGCCGAGATGCCTTGGTATCCGACTGCGCTATTACCCAGTCAGGGTGTGCGCTGGGAAGCCATTGACGATACCTCCGCCCGCGCTACATTCACCGATGCGCCAACAACTGTCTCCCTCGTATTTCGGTTTAATGCTGAAGGAACGATCTACACCATGCGGGCTGAAGCGCGTTATCGCGATAAGCTGACTGCCATGCCTTGGAGCGGCAGGTTTTGGGACTATTCAGTCTGTAACGAGATGCTGATTCCGTTGCAAGGCGAGGTGGGATGGGAGTATCCAGAAGGCATTCGGCTCTATTACAAAGGAAAAGTCACAGAGATTAACTGTGAATTTGCAACGTAAATAATGGAGTAAATATCAAACCTTGTATCCATCGATCGATCTATTGCCATAGTCTAAAATACCAAATCATTCGGATTGGAAACCAGGGCAACCGCACACGTTTCGTAATAATTACCATCTATTTGTCCGAGGTCTATATATTGTTTGTGTGCCGTCTTAGCCGTAATAATCTAGCCAAGGGTGAATCAGCGGATTGTAACGAAAAGATGGTTTGTAAAGTAGCTGCAATCTCAGTGATCAGCCGTAACTGACTTAACGGTACAAACCCTGAAACCTTTTTCCCCAGCTAGCTTCAGACCATCTATTCTTTACCCTCCGCCTGCTCTAAGAACTATTTTGTAAATAAAGCTTGCTTTTTTGTAAAGTTTTTGTTATGTTAGTTTACATAAGGAAATGTTTAATAAACAAGTAGCGAAGGAAACCATCATGCAAACCAAAACGTACATTGACAATGACGGCAGAGAAAATAATTTCGCTATCGAGCCAAAAATGTACACAACCGAAGGCCCTCAAGCTGGTTGGACTGAGTATGCAGAAACACTCAACGGTCGGATGGCAATGATTGGTTTCGTCGCTCTACTAATCCAAGAAGTTTTAACTGGTCACGGTATCGTCGGTTTCATCACTGGCTTGTAGTCACAAGTTAGGACAACTTGCCCAGAATTTAGCTTACGCAATCAAACGTTTACAGCAATAACTACTCAGGATAAAATCATGCAAAACAAAACGTACATTGACAACGACGGCAGAGAAAACAATTTCGCGATCGAGCCAAAAATGTATACAACTGAAGGCCCTCAAGCTGGTTGGACTGAGTA
>JANNBD010000223.1:0-11098 GCA_031385105.1 Chamaesiphon sp. OTE_78_metabat_374 | reverse complement strand
GAATCAGAGTGGGTGTAGAGATATTTTGACCGTCACTGAGCAGGAAAATCTGATTTTTGGCATTGGGACAATCGAGACAGGCGAAGATTGCATCAATCAGGTTTTCGATGTAGAGGAAGCTGCGTTGGTTATCGATCGAGCCAAGGGGGAGCGGTAGCTGGGAGTTGACCAGCTTGAGCAGGCGTTTCATATTACCAGGATTGCCAGGGCCATAGACTAGAGTTGGACGAACGATCGTCCAGTTCATCTGGGTATTTTGGCAGAGTTCGATCAGGGCTGTTTCTGCGGCTAGTTTACTAGTACCATAAGGAGTATCGGGCTGACAGGCGGCTGTTTCGGTAAGGATATCTTGACTGAGGGTGGTAATGGCACCAATTGAGCTGATGAAGATAAAATGTTTGACCTGAGCTTGGATGGCGGCTTTGACAAGGTTGATTGTGCCTTGAGTGTTGACTCTAAAGAATTCGGTAGCAGGGTCATCAACGCTGTCTTCTAAGATGTGCGCTCTGGCAGCGAGGTGAATCACAGTCTCGACACCGATTAGAGCTTGATGCCAATCAGTATATTGTTCGAGAGAAGAAATTTGGATTTGTTTGAGTTGGGGATCTGCTAGATCTGGCTCGATATGCCGACTGATGCCAGTGATAGAGTGGTTTTTGGCAATAAGAGCTGGGGTAAGATGGCAACCAATGAAGCCTGTATGCCCTGTAATTAAAATATTCATAAAATAAGCGCGATGCTAAAGATTCAGTAGCAAGAGGCTGGAGATGGTCAATTGTGTGTAATTGCGGGTTAAATTTTCAACATCGATTGAAACTGTTTAGTGATACTTTCGATCGTGTACTTGGATTTATACGCCTGAAAAGAGTTCTCGCCCATCTTATTGGTTAAATCGCGATCTGCGAATAATTGTTCGATTTTTGTGACTAAGCCATCTACATCACCTGGGGGGATGACAAAACCACATTCTTCTTCTTCGACGACATAAGCGATTTCAGATTTTTGAGGAACTTGGGCGACAATAGCTCGCCCAGATGCTAAGATGCCGTACAACTTACAGGGAACAGCAATTCCTTCCAATCCACTGTTGAGGGAGATTAGAGCTACGTGAGCGCAGGTGAGGCTGGTATTGAGCTGCTCTGTTGGTACAAAATCCATCCAGATAATATTGGTTAGCTGTAGTTGTTGTGCTAGCTCCTGTGCTTGTCTTTGGCCAATCCCATTCCCAATGAACAGGAATTGAATGTCTGGATTGTTGTTGAGACTGGCTGCCGCACGAATAAATGTGTCAATGTCATGCCACAAACCCATGTTACCAGAGTACTGAACTACAAACTTATTTTGAATCTCCAGCTTGTGGGCAAGGTCGTTTTGTCCAAACGAAATTGGTTTTGCTGATGTCGTTAGACTCCAGTTGGGAATGTATGCAATTTTACGATGATCGAGAGCATAATTGTTGATTAGCAGGTCGCTCATATCTCGACCTAGAGTTACAACTTTTTCCGATCTCCTGTAGCTAAATTGATTGAGCTTCCGCCATATTTTAGTTATTAGCGATTGTTCTTGAAGCTTGCCAACGGCAACTAAGCCTTCAGGATATACATCATGTACAATGAAGTAATATTTGCAATTTTTAATCAGCGATACTATCATCAAAATGATCGATAGAAATGGTGGATTGCTCACACCTAAAATGATTTCTTCTTCGCTCAGGAAGAGTAGTTTCCAACCCGCATGGAGCAGGTATGATATATAGGAAGTTGCTCGCTGCCACAATCCAGCTTTTAAATTAACATTGATACCGCAACGGTAAATATCAATGCCATTAAAGTTTTCGTAGCGTTTGACTGTATCATTATCAATTCCATTAGGAAATCCACATATTACTGTTATGCTGGTATTCTTATTTTGGAGATTTAATGCTAAATCTGTGAGTAAAATACTGGTGGATTGGGTATTTGGATAAAATACTTGACATACGATTACTACACTATTCATAATAATGGTCTTATACTTATCTCTAATTTGTAAGATATGATACCAAAATTATAAATGATTACGTGGTAGTTCGGCTACTGTCGAGCTAATAAATCAGCCATTTTAACCGGAAATATCTAATCTACTTGCGGATTTAGGAACATTTAGATCCTACTGTATAAGCTAATTCCAGTAGTGTAATGACTCAATCTTTCCACAGCACACCCTTTCCTGAACTGAAAGCTACTCCTACAGATAACTAACGATCGAACTAGCAATGGTATGATTGCCATCGGTCTTCAACTTGAGATCGACTCTGGGCGGTTGTAGTGACTGATTCAAGAAATCCCAGCTAGTGTTAAAAAATTGATCGGGACTAATCACCTGATGATAGCCATAGTCTTGCATTCCATTGAGAATAATTTCTGCTTCGGCAAAACCAGCACGAGTGAGAGAAACGATCGGTACTTGCAATTTCAGAGCTTCGGCATAGGTTGAGTAGCCTGGTTTGGAGACAACTCGATCGCACAATGGCATAAAATCAACTGGACGATAAGCTTTGTCTAGGACTTGAACAAGATTGGGTAAATCTGGGGCATGTCGATCGAGGGTGATAAATTGATAATCAGGAAATTGGCTGACATTCTGATAGGGAATAGCGTCTAGGCTCAAGCCACCAAATGTGAGCAGAATTGTGCGCTGTTTGGGTTGAGTTAGCTTAAATTTAACCTTTAGTTCAACTAGTGAATATTTGGGATCACCACCAGTTAAGCCAACATCTTCAATTACGGGGAAGCGATCCATTGACTCATGTAGGGGTGTCCGAAATAACCTGTCACATTGTCCATAACAATCCCCAATCCAGCTAGTGATATCTTGAAATTTAGCACCCCAATCTCGATAAATAAAATCCCAGCCAAAATTACTAGACATCCAGCAGGGCACACCTAATTGTTTCGCAATTACAGTGGCTAGTGGTGGTGCATCAGCAAATACTAAGCTGACGTTATTATCTCTACAAAAAGCTACTTCCTCAGCAATAATTTCGTCCTTGTTTACGATAATATTTTGCCACTTCGCCAATGTCGCATCTAGATCCATTTTCAGACTATCCGCCTGAACTACACCCACATCAAATCCCCGTTGACGATAGATAAAATCACCATCAATGTAACATTCTAATAACCATCTAGGTGCAGTTGTGACGATGATTAATTTAACTGATGGCAACAGCTTTTGCAGGTGTCCAGCGATCGATGCTGTGCGCGCAGCATGTCCGAAGCCATGATCGGTAATTGCAATATAAACGGTAGGATTTGACATGAGTTTGAGGATCTGTGCTATTTATTTTATCAGCTTAGTCAAACATTGGATTAACTCATCAATTTCAGCAGTAGTAGTGAAATAATGAGTACATGCTCTAATGCAATCAGGATCGACAATTGTGCGAAGATAAAAATCGTTATCTTCTTGTAATTGAACTAATTTACCATGATTATTCGATTCAACTTGAAAAGAAACTAAACATGATTGTGGAGCTGTCTGATTTAGGCATTTAATCCCTGGCACTTGTTGGAGATGCTCCCAGAGATAGGTAGCTAGACTGATAATTTTAGTTGCTCTGTCGATTGAACTGCCCCATGCTTGATGAAGTTCGATCGATGTCCGTAATCCCGCATACAAAGGATAGGCAGATGTCGCAACTTCATAGCGACGAGCATCATTAATTAGTGGTAATTCCGGTTGGCTATAATCTAAACCTCGCCAGCCAATAAAAGTTGGATTTAGATCTTCAATCACATCAGAACGAATATACAATCCGCCGACACCTTCTGGTCCACACCACCATTTGTGTCCAGTAAACGCATAAAAATCAATACCTAATTCAGCTAAATTCAACGGTAATAAACCTACCGATTGAGCCGCATCGACTAAGACATAAATCCGGTCAGTTGCCTGGGAATACTGATGAATAGCGGTAGCAATTTCAGCTAATGGCAATACTTGTCCAGTATTCCAGAGCACATGACTGAGCACAACCAATCGAGTCTGCGGTTGTAAATATTGCGTAATTATCTCAACCGGATCGCCACCATTTAAAGTAGCTAGCAGTGGGCAGAAATCAATTTCTACTTGAAAGCGGCGACAGATTTCTTTGATGCTGGCAATTACGCCTGGATGCTCGCAATCAGATACCAAAATTCGATCTCCAGGTTGCCAATTCATCCCCCACAGCGCAATATTACAACCAGCCGTGACATTTTCAGTTAACGCAATCGATCCTGCTGCTACACCTAGCTCTGAAGCGATCGCCTGACGGGTCAAATTTGACTCCTGAATCACCAATTTACTAGTTTTGATCCCAAATGGCCCTTGGGATTGGATCTGCTGATATGCACCAAATATCGCGTCCAAGGTCACTTGAGGCATTGGCCCCTGTCCGCCATAGTTGAAGTAAGATTTGTTTGATAAGGCGGGGAATTTGTCGTGCATGTTTGGGAGTTGGGAGTTGGGATTTGGGGTGACTGGGTGACTGGGTGACTGGGGGACTTTAAAAGGAATTCACTATTCACTATCCACTATCCACCAATTCTCACTATTTCAAAGCAAATTTTTCCAAGCTGCCTTGAGAATAATCATTGAGGTTTAAACCCTTGATTGTTTTTCCGAGACGTTGGTATAGTGCTGCTTTTACTTCTAGTCCTTCAGTTTCATTTCGCATTCCCACAATAACTAGACTGCGTTGAAAGGAAGTGCCGTCGGTAGTTAATTTACAACTATCGCGGCTAAACTGACCTAGATTTAAAATCGGGTACTCTTTTACTTGAAATAATTGTTTGACAAGTTGGGATTGAATTGTCTTGGCTCGATTCATTGCTCGTGCCTCCTCTACAGGGCCAGCTCCTTCACAAGAAGCGGTTCCAAGCGCAATAATCCGATTAGGATTATTCATGATTTTAAAGATACCTTGTTTTTCCAATTCTTGTTTGAGAGTTGAGATTGGAACTGACTGAGTTTTCCCTTTGAGTTTGACTTGATTGTCCGATCCTAATTGCCACTCATATTTATCGCTCAATACTGCCATATTAATTTCTGCTGACTTTCCCTGACGATCTTTTATAGACAGGTAAGGATAGTAGAGGACATTACCAATTTTCTGCGGTGATTGTAGTTCCAAACGGGCAACTGGTTGAACACAGAGTTGATTATAACCACCCAATTGACATTCAATCTGCTCCCGATTTGTATAAGCTGCCAATCCAGTTGTGGTTGTAGCCAATATCGCGGCACCAACCATTGCTTTGAGCCGCCAATTATTTACAGGCGGCGCGGCTAAGGCGGCAATGATACAAGCGATCGATTGATGACGATCTTGGACTTCATTCATTAACATCCGATCGATCGCATTGGCTAATCGATCGCCAATCGGTCTTTCTTGCGTGGCTAATTCTTGTCGCCACGTCCATTTATTCGCCATGAAGTCGTACAGTCGATCGGGAGTAACATTCGTTAACAAATGGATACAGGTAGCCCCCAAAGCGTAGATATCACTAGCTGGATAGGCAACACCTGCACGAATCTGTTCGGGTGGCGCGTAGCCCATTGTGCCCCCAGTTGTCCCCCGTGACATCACAGTACTATTGAGATGTTTGGACATGCCGAAATCAATTAATACCAACTCACCATTTTTGCGCCGCATGATATTTTCGGGCTTAATATCGCGATGAATCACGCCTCGATCGTGGACGAATTTTAGGATCGGTAAAAGGTCATCTAATAACTTAATTGCTTTAGCTTCCGAATAAGCTCCATGCTGATCTAATTCCTTGAGTAAATTCTGTCCATCAATGAACTCTTGAATCAGATAAAATCTACGTTCTTGCTCTAAGTAAGCATACAACTGGGGGATTTGTTGAGAGTCATTACCTAGTCTGTCTAGTTGCGCTCCTTCCCGTTGAAATAGCTCGATCGATTTCTGAAAAGCTTCAGGATCATCCAAGACTTGAGGAGCTGGAAAAAACTGCTTGATCACACAGCGTTTCTCTTCTGGCATGTCAGTATCGATCGCCAAAAAGTTCCGACTCATGCCACCACTATCGAGAAAACCGATCGATCTATAGCGATCTTTAAGCAGCAATTGGCTCCCACAACCTTTACAAATTTTTAACGTTTGTTCGTTTTGTGGTCGAGGACAATTAGGATTGAGACAATAGCTCATAGCTTCGACAGAGTGGTGTGGCAATTAATTAAATCTTATCGCAATGCCATCGATAAAATTGACTAGACTATGAGTAATCTTATTTCTTGTGTCAAAACATGGTTACTGGTGTTTTAGTGAATAGTGGATAGTGGATAGTGGATAGTGCTACTTAAAACAGGCTAGGAAATCTTCCCCAAACACAGGATAATTAGTATGTCTAGCTGATCGACACTGAAATTATTTGTCGATCGCTCTTTCCAGTAAAGAAAACAGCCCAGAAGTAACTGCCATATGCCCCAAATCAGCTCCCTCTTTGATTGGTTTGCAGATCGTCCTAAATCTAGCCCTAGCATACAGCAACAACAGGAGCGGGAGATTGCTGATGGGCTGTGGACAAAATGCCAAAATTGTAATGCGATCGCTTACTCCAAAGATATTATTGCCAATCAGATGGTATGTCTAGAGTGTGGTCATCACAAGCGTGTTTCCTGTCATGAACGAATCGAGCAGCTCATCGATGCTGATACCTGGAGTCCACTCGATGAACATCTCCAGCCGCTGGATCCGCTCAAGTTTAAAGATATCAAAGCTTACAGCGACAGGCTGCGGGACACCCAGCAGAAGACAGGTCTAGTTGATGCTGTCCTGACTGGCACAGGCAAAATTGAAGGATCGCCCTTAGCTTTGGGCGTGATGGATTTTCAGTTTATGGGCGGCAGCATGGGTTCTGTCGTCGGCGAAAAGCTCACGCGCGCGATCGAACATGCTACTAAAAATCGGATGCCTGTAGCGATCGTTTGTGCCTCCGGTGGTGCCAGAATGCAGGAAGGAATGCTCAGTCTGATGCAAATGGCCAAAATCTCCGCCGCATTGGAACGACATCGTGAAGCTAAATTACTCTACCTGCCCATTCTTACCAATCCCACCACAGGCGGTGTAATTGCCAGCTTCGCTATGCTCGGTGACATCATCCTCGCCGAACCCAAAGCGACGATTGGATTTGCAGGCAGACGAGTGATCGAACAAACCCTCCGCGAAAAACTCCCCGACGACTTCCAAACCTCCGAATACTCACTTCAAAAAGGTTTTGTCGATAAAATCGTACCGCGCACACAGCTTAAGCATACAGTGGCTCAGTTGGTGAGATTGCATCAATGAGTGGATAGTGAATAGTGAATAGTGAATAGCAAAGAAATAGGGCTTCCAACTAGTCTAATTCCTGACTTTTAGGACGCTTTCGTCCACCTAGTTCACGATCCACGATCCACGACCCACTATTCACCAATTGTAAATTTTTCTTTACTTTATGAGGAAAAACCCAAGCATCTAAGGCTGGATAATGAGATGATAGTGACAGTATGAGATAGCTGTGGAATCATTACTAAGCTGTAGCAACACAGTCGAGCTAGATTGTGCAATTATCATTTATTAAAATTATCTTTTTGAGGGAGAACCATGTTCAAGCGATTCTTGTTGCTGGCTGTGGCAACCATATTGTTTGCATTCCAAACCTTAGTTACCAGTGCTAACGCGATCGAACTCGATGCGGCAACGCGCACAGTCAAATTAAACGCCCAGGGTGAAACTGCCACCCTCAATCTTAAGCAAGTCAATCAAGGTAGAACGCTATTTGCCTCGACTTGTGCTCAATGTCATGCGGGCGGAGTCACCAAAACTGACTTTAACGTGGGTTTAAGCCCTGTAGACTTAGCTGGTGCAACACCTGCACGAGACAATATCGTCGCGCTAGTAGACTACATGCACCACCCAACTACCTACGATGGTGAAACCCCAATTGCTGAGTTGCACCCTAGCATGGACAGTGCAGATATCTTCACAGAAATGAAGAATCTATCTGAAGATAATATGTATGCAATTGCTGGACATATCCTGATGCAACCCAAAATCTTGGGCGAGCAGTGGGGTGGTGGTAAAACTGTCAGATAGTAACTACGCAGTTGCTGCGTCAATAGTTAGACGTTGTGAATATCGGCTTGATGACTAGGCTGTTTGGTAATTTTTACTCTTAAACAGCCTGCTAGAGCAGTAAATACATTCCGAAACTGCTGAAATTACGATCTAGGTCGGTACCCTTTTTGCGCTTGACCCAAATATTTTGGGTAAAATAACTGAAGCAACAGTTTTTTTCCTTAGTTTACATTTTTACCGGAGAACCGTTTTGAAAAAGCTAATCTCGATTTTCACCGTAGCAATCGCATTGCTGACAATCACATTTAGTAGTCCTGCATTAGCTGGCGATGCGGCTGGCGGAGCTAAAATCTTTAGTGCCAACTGTGCAGCCTGTCATGCTGGCGGCAACAATGTGATCATGGCCAACAAAAACCTCAAGAAAGAAGCTCTAGCTGAGTATGGCATGAATTCGATCGCCGCGATTACTACCCAAGTTACCAATGGTAAGAACGCGATGCCTGCTTTTGGTGGTAGACTCTCTGCTGCTCAAATCGAAGATGTTGCTACCTATGTCTTAGCTCAAGCTGAGAAAGGTTGGTAGATTCTAGTTTTAAACTAGTCTACTCATAAATAGTGGCTGGTAATTGCTGATTGATCGATCGCGAAATTGCTTACATTCTAAGTTGTTCTCGACCACATTTCAGCAATTGCCAGCCATTATGCTATCTAAACCTCAAGCCTAAAGTCTCCAGCCCAAAGCCTTCCCCATGCTAGATATCAATAAGGTTGCCAAACAACTCCCTGGCATCGGCCAACATTTAGTCCGAGAGACAGCGGCAAATCAGCAGCGGTTACAACTAGCAATCTCGTCGCTCCAGCAGGCAGTCCAGCGACAAGCAGAAATCGACCAGATCCAGCAACAGTGGGGGAATCGGCTGTTTTTCAACACATCTATCCCGATCGAATCTCTCGATACACGCATTGATATTGCCGCACCACCAGCACAGCAGACTGTCCTCGCTACAGATGGCTCCCAAATTGCCCCCAGTCATCATGAGATCGCCTATTGCTACCTAATCAATGTTGGTAGAGTGATGATCCATTACGGGCAGAATTTGCACCCACTCCTAGACAGCATTCCTGAAGTTTTTTATCAGCAAGAAGATTTATATATTTCCCGGCAGTGGGGCATCAGTACCGAAGAATGGTTGGGTTATCGTCGCGCCGTATCTGAAGCAACAGTCCTCGCAGAATTGGGCTGTAACTGGGTCAATCCACCATTTGATTTTGATGACGTTGAGAGGGTTTCAACTCCGGCAAAACCTCGTGTACCTACCTTAGCGATGGTCGATGGTTCCCTGGTCTATTGGTTTTTAGAACAGTTGCCAGTGGAGGCGCGGGAGCGAATTCTCACGCCGATTTTAGCAGCATGGGAGGAGTTGCGACTAGCGGGAATTCCGATCGTCGGTTATCTCAGTGCTTCGCGGAGTATCGACAATCTCAATCTATTGCGATTATTAACCTGTCCCCACGATGTCCCCGACTGTCCACTCCACTGTGGCGATGCCACAAAGCTGCCCTGTCAGCAGTTTGAAGGCTTGCGAGATACGACTTTATGGAATACTCAACTCGCCCCAGGACAACGAAGCTGCTGGTGGAAAAGTACCGCCAAGATTTTAGATTATTACGATGAGGCGCAGAAGACTTACTTTTGTTATCTCAATGTTGGTACCGAAATCGCGCGGATTGAAGTTCCGGCGTGGGTTGTTCAGGATCAGGCTTTAGCAAGTGTGACTTTGAGCATGATTATTTCTCAGGTTAATAAGGGCTATGGCTATCCTGTCGCCTTGGCAGAATCACACAATCAAGCTGTAGTTAGAGGGGCAGATCGATCGAGCTTTTTTGCATTACTCGAACGCGAACTAATCAAAACTGGGATCAAAAATGTTGGCACATCTTACAAGGAGACGAGAAAACGGGGAAGTGTGGCTTAGGATTTAGAGTTGCATTTATTCATAACAGACAGCTTCTAATTTGTACCCATCGGGATCGATTACATAGGCAGCATAGTAGTTAGGTGCGTATTTAGCGCGGATACCTGGTGCGCCGTTGTCTGTGCCGCCTGCGGCGAGTGCAGCCGCATGGAAAGCATCTACTGCCCTACGATCTTTTGCACTGAACGCAAAATGTTGACGTGAAGGTAGTGGATTGGGATCTGAATTGCCACCATACAACCAGAAAAACATCCCGCCATAGGCAGCTATTTCCGCCGTGGCAAAGGATCTTTGAATCCCCAACGCGTCCAAGCTGGCATCGTAGAAACTCAGGCTACGGGATAAATCCCTAACGTAAATAGAAAGATGGTCGAGCATGGATAATGTGGACTATGTTGGTTTAGCTTCTTAATATTTTCAATCTATCAGCATAGCAGAAGTGTCGGGAGACAAGACATTGCCCACCCTACATTGTAAGCTTAAGCTAATTTATCCCTTCTTAGAGATCTGACGCTGAAGACTAGCAACTAGCTTAGGTTTAAGAACTTCTAGTTCTTCCTTGAGACAGCGTTTACTTTCTTTAATTTGACCTGGGGTTGTGGGCGTATTTTGACTTTCACCCAACCATTCCTTCAAGAGCTGAACTTTTTTAGAAGGGATTTTCCCGTTGATTACACAGACACAGCGTTCATCGCCTTCAAGCGCAAATAGTAATAATCGATAGGTACTATTTTGGGTGAGCAGTTGCAGCGTTTCTTCGCCAATCGGCTTTTTGAGATCTAGATAACAGGGGAGCATCCGATGTTGCTGTTCATCCTGATACAAAGTTGTCAGCCACAACAGCATCGGATGGGGCGAACCGACGAACAGAAACTGAGAGTGGGGTTTATTATTTTTATATTTCTCAATATCGCTACGGGAGAGCATAATCCACATCGTCACGAATTCATTCCCTTCGTGTTGGATTAGCCTGGGGAAGACGATTTCGGCTCTAGGCTTGTCTTTTGGCCAAGTG
>JANNBD010000220.1:0-4154 GCA_031385105.1 Chamaesiphon sp. OTE_78_metabat_374 | reverse complement strand
TTTAGTCGGTGTAGCTACGGTCATGGGGCTATAAAAATTTGGTGTAGAGCGATATCTATATCCATTGTATCGCCGAACTTACTCTTCTCGCTCGATCGGATACACCTGCTACTCTACGGCATGTTTTGGGAAGATGGAGAGACTGGGGGACTAGGGGACTGGGAGAAGTCGATTCTATCTGGTATTTTGGAGAACTAGACCCTGTTCGATCGATCATATAAACTGATAGAGCTTCAAGCGAATTTCTCTAAAATATATATTTTTCTATAATTATTAATTGTTTAATATGTCTGATTTTTTGTTGGAAGTCGGTACTGAAGATTTGCCCGCAGGGTTTGCAAGCGACGCAATTCGGCAGTGGGAGCAAATGATTCCGGCGAGCTTGGCGGCTGAGGCTTTGACTAGCACGGTAAAAATATACGCTACACCCCGCCGTCTGTCCGCTATTATCACTAATCTACCAGATCGGCAGATCGATCGAGTGGAGGAAATCAAAGGCCCCCCAGCGGCTGCGGCTTACAAAGATGGCGTACCGACTCCAGCGGCAATTGGGTTTGCAAAGAAACAAGGGGTGGATGTATCGAGTTTGGAACTGCGCCCGACAGATAAGGGTGAATTTATTTTTATCACCAAAACGATCGCCGGAAGAGATACGCGAGAAATATTAACCGAGTTAATCCCCCAATGGATTTTTAAATTGGAAGGTAAACGCCTGATGCGGTGGGCGAATGGCGAGTTGAAATTTCCCCGTCCGATTCGCTGGTTGGTGGCATTATGGAATCAGGATATTTTACCGATCAAGATGATCAATGGTGAGGATGTAGTTACTAGCGATCGGATTTCATACACCCATCGCGTTCTCCATCCCGAACCAGTTTCCGTCGTTTCAGCCGCTCAGTATTTAAAAACCTTGGCTGATGGCTTTGTAAATGTAGATCAAGATCAACGTAAAGCCGATATCCAACAACAGATTCAAGCTGCGGCGACGAAAATGGGCGGGGTTGCCGAAGTTTATCCAGATTTACTCGCCGAAGTGATTCAACTAGTCGAATATCCCACCGCTGTAGTTGGTAAATTTGAGGATGAATTCCTAAAGCTACCTACCGAAGTAATCACCACCGTAATGGTGACGCATCAGCGATATTTCCCAATCTTCACCGATGCCAGCAAAAAGCAATTATTGCCCAACTTTATCACCATCTCCAATGGTGATCCAGCAAAATCCGAGATTATCGCCGCTGGTAATGGGCGAGTTGTCAGAGCCAGATTAGCCGATGGACAATATTTTTATAATGCTGATTTAGCCCAACCATTAGCCGACTATTTACCCAAACTAGAAACCGTCACTTTTCAAGCCGATCTAGGCTCGGTCAAACTCAAAGTCGATCGGATCGTAACTAATGCTAACTCGATCGCATCTCAATTAAACCTCAGTTCCGAACAGTGTCAAAATATCTCCCGCGCGGCACTACTGTGTAAAGCCGATCTCGTCACCCAAATGGTGGGAGAATTTCCCGAACTCCAAGGGATAATGGGATCTAAATATGCGATCGCAAATGGTGAATCAACAGAAGTAGCCACCGCAATTGTCGAGCATTATTTACCCCGCAACGCCGAAGATAGCCTCCCCCAAACCTTAACCGGACAAATCGTCGGGATTGCTGACAGGCTCGATACATTAGTCTGCATCTTTGGCTTGGGAATGTTACCCACCGGATCATCCGATCCTTTCGCGCTCAGACGGGCAGCAAATGCGATTGTTAATATTGCCTGGAATGCCAACTTAGGCATCAATCTCGAACAATTAATCGCCAAAATTGTCACCGAATTTAAGCAAATCCGCACTCAAATTAATCCCGCCGAACTCACCCAGCAATTACAAGATTTCTTCATTCAAAGACTGCGAAATCTCCTCCAAGAAGACAAACATATCGACTACGATCTAGTTAATGCTGTCTTAGGTGAAAACGATCGAGAATACACCCAACGCGCCCTAACAGACTTACTCGATACTCGCGAACGCGCCCTATTCCTCCAACAGATTCGCGATAACGGTACCTTAGAAAATATCTATGCAACCGTGAATCGATCGAGCAAATTAGCCGCTCAAGGAAATTTAGACACCCAACAATTAGTAACCACCCAAGTAGTCCAAACCAGCCTGTTTCAAAAGTCCTCAGAGCAAGCCGTCTACGATGGTTTAATTGCCCTAGAACCCCAAACAGAGGCAGCGCAGGCTTCGCGTAATTATCAACAATTAATCGACGCGCTGGCGTTACTTACTCCGGCAATTGGCAACTTGTTCGATGGGGAGAATAGTGTGATGGTGATGGACGATAATCCCGCGATTAAAACCAATCGATTGAATCTATTAGGGTTGGTTCGCAATCATGCACGGGTATTGGCCGACTTTGGATCGATCGTCAAATAATAGATAACTCGTAGGTTGGGTAGAGCGGAGTGAAACCCAACGAACACACCAACATCCTAGAAATGTTAGGTTTCATTCTTCAAACCAACCTACCATCTTCACTGAGAATAAGATCGTCAAACGCTGGAGAATTTAATCTATGTTCATTCAAAAAATATACCAAGAATTGCAAGATATTCCCGAAGACAAACTTGCCGAAATTTACGATCTGATTCACTACTTTCGTCTGGGCTTAGGGCAGGAACAGAGACAGCCTCGTACTCCTGGTTTACTAGCCGGAACACTCGGAGATGCTTTTTTTGAGCCATTGCCAGAAGAGGAACTTCAACAATGGGAATAGATTATCTCATCGACACTCATATTTTACTGTGGTGGCTATTTAACGATCCTAAACTCACGCCCGAATGCCAAGATGAGATACCCCTTGAAGTGGGTAATTTGTAGGTTGGGTAGAGCAAAACGAAACCCAACACCCACGCCAATATTTTAGAAATGTTGGGTTTCGTTCTTCAACCCAACTACCATCTTTGAAAAAATTAGTCACGCAAGGTAAAATTTGACCAAGGATCTAATTCTAATATGTTGTAGATACCCATCAAGGAAGACATGTGATGACTTCTCAGGAAGAAACTATGGTTTGGGGCAAAGTCTGGATAGATATCTATTTCCTGAATAAAAGCAATAGCAAATTTTTCACATGCATCCAGAGTTTTACAAATAAAGTTGGCGATGAAATAATTTAATGATCCAATAGTTCCATTTTTTAAGGCATTTTCAGGCCAATCTATCATTTCAGAAAATAGTGATGACACTGAATCAACCCCAATAAAACTATCATCCATAATATAGAGAAGAGGTACATCACTCGGATGGTGAACTATTTTATCACGTGCGTTCTTAAGCTCACAGAAGAAAGGTGCACACTCTGAATACCAGCTAGCAAGGCTTGGAGGGAGTCCGTATTTCTCTTGAATTTTTTGAGATGAGATAAACTCTTGTTTAGAAAGTACCATTTTACTGAAAGAATTTGTTAACTCTTGCTTTTTAATCGAGGAGCCTGTTATCTCAATTTCTTTCCATATTCTACAAATAATTTCCTGGAGCAAGTCAAATATACTTCGACAAACCACGAGAAGATACTCTAATTCTGTGCTAACTATCCTCGATCTACCGCCAAGATCTTTGCCTAGCGATCTAAATAAATCTAGCTTCTTCAAGCTAGTCCCAATATTGAAAATATCCGATGTAAGTGCATTAATAAATGGAAGGCTAGTGCGAATATCTACATGCTTATGAATAAAGTTGAAAAACTTGAAATAAGCATCACTACTATGAACTGGTTTTAAAGCAATATAGACTGTCTCAATACAATCTTCAAATCCTTGCAACGGTTGTAGAAGACCATGTTCTATTGGAAGCCATACATTCCATCGATTGCCGTCATGGAATGTATGGAGTGGAATCTGTCTTCCTGCAAGAGCTTCAACATTAAGGTATGGGAGATCTCTATGCGAAATAGGTCTGTAATCGTCTGGGTCAATTATCATAAAATTTCATATAATCTCTTTGTCCAATATCTCTCTAATTTTACATAACTTCTTCCGTCAAAAGTTGACCATTAACCCGTTCATAGTAGTGATGCTTATTTCAAGTTTTTCAACTTTATTCATAAGCATGTAGATATTCGCACTAGCCTTCCATTTATTAATGCACTTACATCGGA
>JANNBD010000214.1:0-9407 GCA_031385105.1 Chamaesiphon sp. OTE_78_metabat_374 | reverse complement strand
TCCATTTCGGTGGCTTAGTCTTTTTCTTTGGTGGTAGCAATGGTTCAATGATTTCCCATTCCTTGTCTGTTAGGCTGCTTGCATATCCCATTTATTCCCCATTTTAGCCCATTTTCTTAGATCCCAAATGGGTTCTATAGGAAAGGCTAGAGCTAGCTACAAACCCGACTGTCTTGTCGTTTTTTTATTCGGCGGCGTTTTTATTCGGGGGTTCCCCCCGAATAAAAAAACGCCAAGACGGGGGAACCCCCGTTGGCGGAAGCCCGCTCCCCCTGGAGAATAAAACGCCGCTTTTCCAAAAAGTCGGGTTTGTGTACCCACCAATTGCTACCGGGATCCCTAAAATCTGGCGATCGATTCATACAGATCGGGTAGATCGTTCTCGATTAGAATCAGATCCTTCGCCTGACGGTGTTCGGGGCTGGTGAGGTAGGCTAGAGCCAGATCGCGGTTGGGAAATTCCATCAACTTTTCAGGGGCGAGGCCGCCTTCGAGTAATCCAGCCTTGAGTGAGTCTTTATTTGTATCACCGACTATGATGGCCAAATCGCAGATTGATGCAGCTTTGAGCGCAACCTGACGGTTCTCTGCGGCTTGAATTTCGCCCAGTTCAACCATGCCTGGAGTCATCAGGATTTTGCGACCACCTTCGAGGACTTCGAGGACTTCCAATGCTGAAGCAAAGCCGATCGGATTGGAGTTATAGGAGTCATCCAGGATGAAACCATCGCCATTCTTCTTCAGGTTGAGGCGGCTGTTGGCTGGCTCGATATTGTGAATGGCGGCGATTATATAGTCGGGATCTTTACCCAGAGCGCAAGCCATTGCAAAGGAACCAACTAGATTAGACAACATTGGCGCACCTAGCAATTTAGTGAAACCAGGATACTCTTTGTCTTGCCAATGAATGATGAACGTTGTCCCGTTGATGCTGGCATCGATATCCGACATCCAGCAATCAAGATGACCGATTTCTGGTTCCAATCCGTAGAGAATCGTTGTAGCTTTGGGATAATCGATCGCCATTTGCCGCGCTCCAGGATTATCGCCATTGCAGACCAATAGCCCATCGGCGGGAATCGCTTGCGCGAGTTCACATTTTGCTGTGTAGATATTTTCCACTCCCCCGAAGCGTTCGAGGTGCATTACGCCGACGGCGGTAACTAGTCCAGCATTTGGCGGTGTAAATCGACATAATTTCGCGATCGAACCAATTTGATAAGCACCCATTTCAATAATGGCGATCTCCTGCTGAGGCTTGAGATTTTCCCGAATCTGACGGGTGATGCCCATTTCAGTATTGATACTGCCTGGAGTCCAGAAAGTGGGTTCGATCGCTTCGAGAATGCCGCCTAAAATGGCTTTGGTACTAGTCTTGCCGTAACTGCCAGTAATGCCGATCGTGTAAGGTTTGTAGTCAGCTAAGATATCTTTGGCTTCTTGCAGAAATGCCTGCTGCTTTTTAAATTCATTCGGCCATAGAATCGAGTTGGCGATCGCAATCCAGATTGGTGCAGATTGAATCAAACCCACGGCGATTAGCCAATAGATGTAGATATTATCACCCGCGCCCAGGAAGTATCCGCCAGTGATGATAAGGATTGTCGCGATCGCATATAGCCCCAGTGCAAGCTGATAAATCGCAGTCGATCGATCGGTCATTTTCAGCTTAATTTTACCAACCTTGCGCGGATCTTCCTCCGAGAATCCCAGCAATACTAATACCACTGAAGCAACGGCACAGATCGCCAAGCACAGCACCATATCACCACCTGTCGCAAATCCACTCAGCGCGGCGGCACCTAAGGCAACCAGACTACCTTTTGTATCAAATGCACGTTTCTCTAGAAACCAATCTTTAAAGCGGGTGCTATTGTATTCCTCCTGCTGGAAATACCGGAGATAGCGCAATCCCCGTCGCGTGAAAAAGATAATCGTCGCAGCCGAGATGAGTGTGAGGCAGATGATGGTCAGCATGGGCAGTATCGTGAGAATTTTAGGGTCTGTAAAATCTAGAATCTGTAGGGGCGGGTGTCTTGTTTCGCTAAACCGTCGGGGAACCCGACGTTGGCGTAGCCTCTGCGTCAGCAGAAACGCGAAACGCTTTATGCTAACAATTTTATTTTTACCAAAGATCTCAAACAAACCCGCCCACCCTAGTGTTATGGCTGGAGTTGAGCTGGTGGGCACTGCCCACCCTACAGTTAGCTAGCCAATTTAGCCAAAAACTTATCTACATAGTAAGAACAAAGGTGGGATCCCTCCGCCTGAAACATAAAGTGATCGCGATGGGGAATCGTAATCAGTTCCGAATTAGCCAACAAACTATGATAACGATGCCCCATTTCTACCGGAGTCTCCGTATCAGCCTCACCCCAGAGTAGCAGCGCGGGTAATGGAATTTGCCGCGCCAGTTCCGTCAAATCTTCACTCACCGTTTTAACCAAAGTACCTTGGAGTACTCCTGCATTGAGATAGTCGCGGGAACCGTATTTTTGGCTATGCCAAGTTAGCAGCTCGTTCCGATTGATTGGCGAGAGTTTAAAAGCATTCCGCATATTCCGCACCCACTGACGGCGGAGAGACTGTTTGAGGGTGCTAGCTCGTTGCAAACCACCGGAATTGATCAAGGTGATCGATCGCACTTTCTGGGGATATTTAGCAGCCAATCGAATCGAAACTCGACCACCAAAGGAATGCCCCAACATATCTGCTGACTCAATCCCTTTTTCCTCTAGATACTGATAAATGCGATCGGCATATTGAGCTGTATCCCAATCCTCCGGCGGCGGTGGTGACTTGCCAAATCCAGGTAAATCGATAATATGCACTTGGCTGCGATTTGCCAGTAATTCTGCCATTGGTTGCAGGGACTGAAGATTTTGACCCCACCCGTGAAGCATGATGAGGGGATGACCACGATCTCCCAGTTGGACGGTATTTAATTGCACTTGAGCCATTACTCGCACTTTTCCCTGTTTATCAGCTTAAATTATCATCGATCGGTACCAACATAAAGTCAAAATTTTCCCAAGATGACAGATTGAGCTGCGATCGTGGGCACATTAGAGAAAGCAGTCTCACATTACATGGCTAGCTTTCGGAGCTAGATATCCAACTATTCCAGTCTGGAGTACACATGTTAATTTGGTTCAAATGCTGAAAATTTCGACTATGGACGGTAGCCATGCCAAGACTTGCCATAATAATCCATTGGTAATCACGATAGAGACGAGACTATGTTTGCAGTTGGAAAAAAAATTGGTAGCGGTATTGAACAGGTAGTTTATGAGCATTTTCAAAGTCTGATTAAAACTGAGACACCAGCACAATTGCTCGAAAGATTTCGCAGCCTATTTATCGAGGGTGCCAGTTATGGCGATAGTCGAGTTTGGGCCGCAATTGAGACGCTAGCTACTGAAACTACTGCCGACCAAAATTTCCCACTAGTCATTAACCGCTGCTGCCATATTCTCATCAGCCACTGGCAGTTGCAGCCATCTGGAAATAATTCAATCCATCAACTTCTGGCTATCTTAGCCAATCCCGATCCAATTCCAGGTAAATACTCTAAAATCTCGCGGCGGCTGCGGCAACTCTTAAAAGTATATTTAAACAGTGATGATTATCAGATTCTAAATCGGTTGAATCTTGTGTTTCACGGTCAAATTTTGAACCGAGATCAGATCGAGTTAGAACCACTTGGTAAATTAATTACGCGCTATCCTTACCTTTATGAGTACTATCTAGTCTCGGCAGAACGTACGCTAGAAAATGTTAGAACAGTCGATCGGATTCAACAGAAGATCCAAGATCGGCAGGAAGCTGAATTGTCCCAATACTTCACTTATCAAGTCAGAAAATCGCGAATCAAGGCTCAAGTAGGTAGCGAAGCTGCTAGAAATCTACCGCGAATTGCCAACCCAACTTTGTTACCAAGTAAAGATTTGGGGATAGCCTTTCTTCAATTTGCAGGCAAGGCAGAAAGGGGTGCTAGCTATCAAGATTTATCCCATCGTTTTGCTGCTCGACTGCAATCAAAACCAATAATCAAAGTATTTAAACGAGATTTGTATAAATATCTGATTGGTGGCATAGACAGTAGCTATGGTGATCGAGGTTTTAAAGATCGTCTAGGCAAAACTATTGATCATGTTTTAGTTGATCGCAACTCTCAGCAACTTGATGAGATTAGCATCGTCAAATTTTGTACCCACCTGTTAAATTATTTAGTACTCGAAAGTTCGGTAAAAGTACAGCATTTTGTATTGATGGATCTGATTAATAATCTTGGTGCAGCCGCTACTACGGGTTTATTGCTCAAGGTTGTTTTAATCTGCCCTAAGTCCAAACCATTGTTAGAAAGTAGATTGTCAATTCTATTTCACCATTATGAGTCGTCTCGCTGTAAAGATGTCGCTTGGTTAGTAAAATTATTAGAATACTGGAATGTCGCTGAATCAATTCACTTCGGTAAGTTAGATGCTTCTTCACTAATTCTATTACAATCGATCGGTGAGTAGAGAATTTAATTAGTAACTTTGTTTTAATGCAAGATCTAAGTGCGTGACCCAAATATTCCGACTCCCCCTCTACCCGTAGCTCTTCCCGAAATTGTTGACAAACTCTTCTGCATCTGCGATACTAGTAAAGGTTGTGAAAGCAACTCGGTTTGCGGGTGTAGCTCAGTGGTAGAGCGCAACCTTGCCAAGGTTGATGTCGCGCGTTCGAATCGCGTCTCCCGCTTATTGAATCAGTAGTCTTTCACCACAAGGACTAGTAAAAAAGCCTCTCCAGTCGGAGAGGCTTTTTTAGATCTAATCAAATAATGGTAGCTACTCCGATCTCAAACCTTGTACGATAAGTAACGATAGTTATTCTATTGCCTTTTCCCATTACTACGATCTGGTTATTCGACCAAGGTTCAGAACTCTCTATGGAACATGCGAGTATCAACCACAGCCTAGCCAGTACATTGGATCAATCCGATCGAGCTAGTAAAAAGCTTTCTGCGACTAATAGCAAGCAACGAGAACAGGCAATTGGAGCGATGGCTACATCAATCCGCGCTGCTTTCCAGGATATCCTCGAAGCAAATACCCTTGATTTGGAAGCTAGTCGCGAATCAGGCATTTCCGAGTTGCTGCTGGAATGGTTGAAGCTCACTCCTGAACGGCTTCAACGGTATATTGACTTACTGCATCGTCTGGGCGAGCTGTCATTTACACCTGGAAGTAACGAGCCTGGTTCCCAAGCAAATGATCGACATCGGTATAGTCAGGTTAAACCGCTCGGTACGATTGCCTTGATTTACGAGGCGTTGCCAGAATTGGCGATCATTGCCGCAGGAATGAGTCTCAAAACTGGTAACAGTCTAATTCTCCGTGGTGGTAGGGAAGCTCAACATACCAACTTAGCGATCGAGGCTGCGCTGAAAACAGGTCTAGAACAGGTTAATTTCCCGCAAAATGCTGTTCAACTCATTGACTCCGATCCAGGGCTATTATCCTCGCTTTTAACCAACACTCAGCAGGTAAATCTAGTTATCCCCTACGGACGACCAAGCTTGATCGATCGAGTCACGCAGCAAGCAACGGTCGCGATTTTACCTGCGGCGATTGGCAATTGTTATCTGTACTGGAGCGCGAATGGCGATATGGATCTAGTCCGCCATGCGATCTGCGATAGCCATCTGGGTGAACCAGATGCTGTCAATGCAATCGAGAAGGTTTTGATTCACACCGACAGAGGATCGACTTCCCTGACGATGCTCTGGAAAAATCTCAAAGAAAAGGGCTTCCAACTGCGTGGCGATCGCGAATTGGTAGCCCTTTATAGTGAATACTTACAGTTGGCCGAAGATCGAGAATGGCATCAACCATACCTGCGGAAGACGATCGCTTTCAAATCAGTCCAGAGTGTAGATGAAGCAATCTCAATCATTGACAGGCTCAGTAGTGGACATGCTGACTGTATCGTGACTGATTCTTACTTAGAAACCCAAAAGTTTGTAGATGGGATTGCAAGTGCGACTGTTTATATTAATGCTTCACCCCGCTTCCATCGTTACCAACGGGGTAATGATCGGATCTGGTTAGGAATGTCCAATTATCACAGTTCCCAGCGCGGGGCGATCGGATTAGCCGCTCTCACTGCCACGCAGCAGGTAACTATGGGATAGGTTTAGCGTAGGTTGGGTTGAAGAATGCAACCCAGCCTACAATTATTTACGGCGGGGTGGTGGAACGTTAGAGCGTGGACTGGGCATTTCTTCGGCGGTATCGCCGTTGTCAGCGGATCTACGAGTCGGTTTAATCCCCGAAGATCGATTTTCCCGTGGAGCATCGCCGTTATCAGACGAGTCCATTGGTCTGGAATTAGAAGTATGTCCGTAGACATCGAGATAAATGGATTGACCAACCGCTGTCGCTGCTGCTTGGAGAACTGTCCTAATTGCTTGGATATTTCGGCCACCTCGACCGAAAGCAGTATCTCGATCGGGTGTGGCAACAGCAACGCGCAGCCAGATCCGCTGGCGGTCAATTGTGTACTCACAATCAACACCAATCGCTTCTGGCGCACTCAAAAATGGTTGGAATAGAAACTTGACCAGTTGCTCGTAGTCGGGCAGGTTGGGTGTTGGGGTCGAAACTGTCACGTTACTTAGGTACCTTTGTAGGCGGTCTCTTTGCGTTCGATTACATTCGCTTTTTCTAGGATTCGGCGCACGGTTTCAGTAGGCTGGGCACCTTGGCTGAGTCGTTTGAGAATCGCTTCAGTTTCTAAGCGAACTTCGTCAGTTCTGGGGTTGTAGAAGCCGAGTTCTTCCAACGGGCGACCATCGCGTCTGGAGGTGCTTTGCATTGCGACTAGACGGTAACTAACTTCGCGTTTCTTACCAAATCTTTTGAGACGTATTTTGATCATTTTGAAGCAGCTTAACTGTTAATATAGGTGGGTTATCTACTTGACCCACAGCCTTTCAAGTATAACATAGGTGTTGAGTTATTTCGTTGGGAGTTGGGAGTTGAGAGTTGGGAGTTGGGAGTTGGGGGTAGAGGGTAGAGGGTAGAGGGTAGGGTTTTGAGCGCAAAATCTAGTTCTCATCAGCTAGTTTTAGTTGCATGTGATTAGTAGAAAATATCGGGGTGCTATGAGAGTAATTGGTTTGATGAGTGGGACATCGGTGGATGGGATCGATGCTGCTTTGGTGGAAATTAGTGGAACTACCCTCGATTTGCGGGTGGAGCTATTGGCGGCTGAGACATATGCCTATCCTGATGATGTGCGATCGCAAATCCTCGCTGTCTGTGGTGGATCTAAATTAGCGATGGCTGAATTCGCTGAATTGGACGATCGAATTGCCCGATGTTTTGGCCAAGCTGCTGTCAAGATTCAAACCAATCAAGCTCCGGCAACTCTAATTGGCTCCCACGGTCAAACCGTCTTCCATCGCCCCACAACGCCTGAAAGTATGGGTTACAGTCTTCAGCTTGGCAGAGGGGAATTGATCGCCGCGATCGCCCAAATTACCACCATTGACAACTTCCGCGCCGCTGATATCGCCGCTGGTGGACAGGGCGCGCCCCTAGTACCCAAACCTGATGCTTATCTACTAGGGGACAAGATTGAACATCGCTGCGTCCAAAATATCGGCGGCATTGGCAACGTTACTTACTTACCACCCCAAATTCAGCCCGATTGGGAAGCCAAAGTTTGTGGCTGGGATACTGGCCCTGGCAACAGCTTACTGGATTTAGCTGTTACCCAGCTCAGTCAAGGTGAATTAACATTCGATCGAGATGGGGCGTGGGCAGCAACTGGAATTGTTTGCCAACCGTTGGTTCAGACATGGCTGGAACAAGCATATTTTCGACTGCCACCGCCTAAATCTACAGGCAGAGAGTTATTTGGTCATGATTATCTCCAAAATTGTATTGCTGATGCCGCTCAATACCAGCTTGCACCAGCCGATTTATTAGCAACGCTGACAGATCTGACTGCTAACAGTATTGCTGATAGTTATCATCGATTTTTATCTAAACTACCCGACCGTGTTTTATTATGTGGTGGGGGTAGTCGCAATCTTTATCTCAAACAACGGCTCCAGTACCACCTTCCAGGTATTTCGATCGTCACCACTGATGATGCCGGAATTGATGGAGATGCGAAAGAAGCGATCGCTTTTGCCGTCTTAGCCTACTGGAGACAGCATCAGATTCCTGGCAACCTACCCACCGCAACTGGAGCAAAACAGCCGATGCTGTTGGGTGATGTACATCATTGCTACTGAAATGGGTATATTCAATGTAGGAGCATTATCTAGTTTATGATGTAATCTCTCCGCCCCGCGTTCGCTTGTTTTAATGTGCAACTTTGACTTTCACTCAACAAATATTCCTAATTTCCCAATTTCATTATTGAGCGTCATGGAGGCATCGATCGCGTGAGAGATGAATATTATGGTCGCTTGATCTTGAACCGCTATCAACTATTGGAGATAGCGGGAAAAGGCTCAATGGGACAAGTCTATCAAGCCAAAGACACCCTCTTGGGTGGCGTAATTGTTGCTGTCAAATTTTTGTCACGGGCAAAAATGACCCAGCGAGTGCGCGATAGATTCATGCGCGAAGCAACTATTAGCGCGCTCTTGGGCGAAAAAAGTATCCACATTATCAAAGTCCGCGACTATGGTGTTGATGAAGAGGAAATGCCCTTCTATGTGATGGAGTATCTCAAGGGAGATAGTCTCAAAGATGTGATGCAAAATAAACCGATGCCACTGCCGAAGTTCTATAACTTCATGCGGCAGATCTGCTTGGGAATGCAATGCGCTCACGATGGGATTGAAATTGAGGGTAATGTGACTCAGGTTGTGCATCGGGATATCAAGCCCAGCAACATTATCGTGATCAAAGATGCCACCCTCGGCGAACTAGTCAAAGTTCTCGATTTTGGGATTGCCTTACTCAAATCCGATGATTCTCCCACCGGATTCATGGGTACTCCAGCTTATTGCTCACCCGAACAGATGGATGGCAAAGCCCTAGACAATCGGGCAGACATCTATAGCTTGGGCATCATGATGTTTCAGATGCTCACCGGAGAACTCCCGCTCAAGCCCAAAGCTAGCTCATTTGAAGGCTGGTTCCAGTGCCACCACCAGCAAGCACCCAAATCATTTAGTGAGGTCAAAGCCAAACTCAACTTGCCACAGGAATTGATGGATATCGTCAATAAATGTATGGCAAAAACAGCCGAACAACGACCATTCACCGTCACCGAATTGCTCAAAACTCTCGAAAAAATCGAGCAAGCTTCATCAGCTCAATTATTGCCCCCACCCACCAAGCCAGATGCTCCAGCATCACTGACAGTAGACGATATCTGCCGTCAAAGCACTTGGC
>JANNBD010000198.1:0-5976 GCA_031385105.1 Chamaesiphon sp. OTE_78_metabat_374 | reverse complement strand
TCCACAAATACCAAAATCAGCCCAGTGACTAAGCCACTCCGCATCAGGGGTAGGTGAATCTTTTGCAACGTCGCCACTGTTCCACAACCGAGGCTCCGAGCGGCATCATCCAGACTGGGCTTAATTCGTTCCAAACTTGATTCCACTGCTCCAAAGCCGACGGCGAGGAAGCGGACGAGATACGCAAACACCAATGCGGCGATCGTCCCACTCAGCAGTAGCCCCGTTGAGACTCCGAAATTCGATCGACTCCAAGCATCAACCATATTGTCAAATTGACCCAGTGGCACCAGCACACCGACGGCAATTACCGCTCCAGGCACCGCATAGCCCAATGTGGCGATCTGAGTTGCGTAAGCGTTGGCTGGACGTAAACGTTGGCTGTAAGCTAAGAAAATGGAAATCAGGATCGCGATCGCGGCGGTCAGCAGTGCCAATGTGAGACTATGATGGGCAAATTCCCAAAACCGATCGGATCCATTAGTTGAAACTACCGCACTCGATCCGCGATCGCTCGGAAAATCACTATCATCCCGCGTCGTCCCGCTGGAATCCGCGCTATTAATCCGAATTAATTGCAGCAGCAGTCCGACTGGTAACAAGAAGCCTAAAAACACAGGCAGACTACAACTGACAATCGTCAATCCACTTCGCCACCCAGACAGAATATAGCGCGACACAGCCTGCCCCTGCCCAGCGTTTTGGTAATAGCGTTGCTGCTGGCGGGAAATCCGTTCCAACACAATCAATCCAAAAATAAACAGCAGCAGTAATATTGCTAATTGCGATGCTGCCAAGCGTTCACCCATGCCAAACCAAGTTCGATAAATACCTGTGGTAAACGTCGGTACTGAGAAAAATTCCACCGTGCCAAAATCATTGAGCGTCTCCATCAACGCCAAAGACACGCCTGCAACGATTGCCGGACGCGCCAACGGCAAAGCGATTCGCCAAAAACTCTGCCACGGACTACAGCCCAAATTGCGACTGGCTTCTAATAACCGACTGGATTGGGTCAAAAATGCCGATCGCGCCAACAAATAAACATAGGGATACAGTACTAGTGTCAACATTACAATCGCCCCACCGATCGATCTCACACTCGGAAACCAATAGTCCTGGGCACTCTCCCAGCCAAACCAAGACCGCAACTGGCTCTGAATCGGCCCAGAATACTCCAATAAATCCGTATAGGTGTACGCCAGAATATAAGCAGGTGCCGCCAGTGGCAACAGCAATAATGGCTCAAATAATCGTCGCCCTGGGAACTCACAGAGCGTCACCAGCCACGCCGTACTTACCCCAATCGCGACAGTACCAATTCCCACCCCGACCATGAGCAGCAGCGAATTGCCGATATAGGTACCCAACACCGTACTCGCCAGATGTTGCCAAATCGATCGAGCATCCACAAAACCGCTACTCAATACGACCCAAATCGGTAGTGATAGTAGCATCGAGAGCAAAACTGTAACTACAGTCCAGACATCCCCACGGGGTAATTGAGAGCGGTCGAAGCCAGAAAACAATCGCATACCAAAAATGAATTAGACAAATAAAATATTTAAGCTTACCTTACTATAGGAGATAATACTATTGACGGTAATTTTCAACTAAATGTCTGATTCAACCATCCTCCGCGTCGATCGTGTTTCCCAGCGATTTGCCAGAGCTGCTGCGCCTGCTGTCGATCGGGTTTCCTTCACACTCCAGCAAGGGGATTTACTGGGACTATTGGGAGCTTCTGGCTGTGGCAAAACTACCCTACTGCGGATGATCGCCGGATTCGATCGACCCCAATCTGGGATGATCGAGCTAGCTGGGCAGATTGTGGCTAGCGACGCAGAATGGCTACCGCCGGAACAGCGGGATGTGGGGATGGTTTTTCAGGACTACGCCCTGTTTCCACATTTAACAGTTGCGAAAAATATCGGCTTTGGATTGCAGCAATCGCGCCGCCAGAAATTTTCAGCCAAACAAATTCAGGACTTGATTGCAGAATCGATCGATCTAGTTGGTCTGACGGGACTAGAACTGCGTTATCCCCACGAGCTATCGGGGGGGCAGCAACAGCGGGTAGCCCTGGCACGGGCACTGGCTCCCCAGCCAGCCATTGTCCTGCTAGATGAACCGCTGAGTAATTTGGACGTGCAGGTCAGAATGCGTCTGCGTCAAGAGATTCGCGATATTTTGAAGACCAGTCGCACCACGGCGATTTTAGTCACCCACGACCAAGAGGAGGCATTGTCAATGTGCGATCTAGTTGCGGTGATGAATCAAGGTAATTTAGAACAAATCGGCAAGCCCGAAGCCCTCTACCAAACGCCACAATCTAGATTTGTGGCGGAGTTTGTCACCCAGGCTAATTTCCTCCCTGCGCGGTGGGACAAAGACAGTTGGCAAACTGAAATTGGCTGGTTTGAAGGCGATAATCTGAGCAATCTCGAACGCGCAAGCGCACCCCCTAAGGGTGGTCGGGCTGAACTGATGATCTGTCAGGAAGCAATCCAATTAATCGCCGATCGAACTAGTCAGATTAAGATCCGCGATCGACAGTTCCTCGGACGCGAATATCGATATTGGCTGGCAACGCCCAGTGGTCAGGCAATTTACGCCCGCACATCGATCGAGACAAACCTGCCAACTGGAACGGCTGTGCGGTTGGTAGTACCTAGTGCCGCAATCAGGGTATTTCCGATCGTTGAGTTTCCAATAGCTCAAACATCAAGCCATTTCCGCTTCTAGTAATGAGAATCTTTATTAAATTAATCAAATAATATCACAGCAACATGCCACTATGCCCCGACTGTGAGATAGCGATCGAATCCTACCATTCCTGCGTAAAATATTAGGCATGATCACGATCGTTAAATTTTTGCAATCCCTAGTTGTTCCCGATCCTACTCCGCCAGAAGTAATTCGGGCGAAAGCTTATGAGATGTGGAAAGCTCAGGGCGGTGGTAATATCAATCCTGATGCTAATTGGCAAGCAGCGATCGATCAGTTAAAACTAGCTGAGAAGCTGAGTCGGCGTAATTTTATCCTAGAGCTGATTCGACTGATTATTGCTAGTCTCAGCACCAGCGCGACTATTTTTGGTGGTTCGATTTTATTTCTTAACTTTTCTCAGGGTGAAAATAGACTAATTACCGAGCGATTTACGCGCTCGATCGAACAATTAGGCAACAAGGAAGAGACAATTAGAATTGGTGGGATTTATGCCCTAGAGCGAATTGCCAATGACTCGCCCAGAGATGGCTGGACTATTATGGAAGTTCTATCTTCTTTTGTGCGGGGGAAGCAGAGTATTAAAGGGCAAGATCTAGATGGATTACCCACTATTCGGACTGATTCGCAAGCTGCCTTGACAGTAATTAATCGTCGCCAAACTGAGCTGGAAAGTGTTAGTCAGTATTTAGATCTGAGCTTATCAAACTTAACTGAAGCTAATCTCGTCGGTGCAAATCTCGATCGCGTAAAACTGACTAATTCTGCTTTGATTAGAGCAGATTTACGTGAAGCTAGTCTAAATTTAGCTAACCTTAGTCATGCAAATCTTAATGATGCCAATCTGACTAAAGTGCAGCTCGAACGTGCAAATTTGATTCAAGCCGATCTGACTAATACAAACCTGAGTTCGGCAAATTTGCATGAAGCCAATCTTAACAAAGCCAATTTAGGTGATGCGATTCTCGATGGTGCGATTCTGACTAATACTAGTCTGGGTAATACTAACCTGACGGGCGCAATCTTAATCGGTGCAAACCTTCGGGGTGCAACTTTGAGCAAAGCTAATCTCACCAAGGCGGATTTAAGCGGTGCAGATTTATATCAAGTTAATCTGTGCGGTGCTAATTTGAATAAGACTGACATGCGAAAGATTAGAAATTTAGATATAGTTCAAGTTAAATTAGCGCAAAACTGGATGCTAGCTATCTACGATCCTGAAGTTGACAAATTATTAAAATCCGAACCAGTGGCTAAATCTATCTAGAGATTTAATATCTTCAAATTGCTTGAAATATGCGCTGATATCCATTCGGTTTTTGCTGGTGAGGTTAGGGCAGGTTCAAATGAAATTTATTGCTGCGTTTTAATTGAAGGTATAAACCTGCCCCTACAGATCTTTGTAAGTATCAACTATTTATTATGTCAAATCAATCCATTGGCTTAAGCGATCCACTCTATCAATATCTCCTGGCTAATTCTGTCCGTGAGCCAGAGATACTAGCCCAGCTTCGAGCTGAGACAGCCGAACATCCCTTGGTGAATATGCAAATTTCACCAGAACAGGGGCAATTGATGGGATTATTAGTTCAATTAATCGGAGCTAAAAAATGTCTGGAAGTAGGTGTATTTACTGGCTATAGCTCTCTAGTTGTAGCGTTGAATTTACCAGATGATGGGCAAATCATTGCCTGTGATGTGAGTGATGAGTTTACCTCGATCGCGCGTAAATATTGGCAAGCAGCAGGTGTGATCGATAAGATTAGCTTGCACATTGCACCTGCACTAGAAACACTCGATCGATTAATCGCTGATGGTGAATCGGGTACGTTTGATTTTGCCTTTATCGATGCTGACAAAAATAACTACGGGGCTTACTACGATCGCTGCTTTCAGTTAGTTAGGCAGGGTGGATTAATATTGGTTGATAATGTCTTGTGGTACGGCAGAGTTGCCGATCCAGCAATGGATCGTGATAAGCGGACTCAGGCGATCAAGCAAATCAATCAACAGATCTATCATGACGATCGAGTCCAGATTAGTTTAATTCCAATTGGGGATGGTTTGACGATCGCACGGAAGAAATGATTGGTAAAGCGGAAATCTACCCACCCGCACTATAAATGTGCTGCCTGCGGCACCCCGTCTTGACGTTTTTTTATTCGGGGGGAACCCCCGAATAAAAACGTCGCTCCGTTCGCGGAGCGTCTGCCCTAGCAGAGGAGGGGATTTTTAGCCTAAATATTAGATTCGTAAATGTGTAGGGTGGGCACTGCCCACAATCTAGTTTCTAAGCAACTCTAAGATCTTAAATATTCGTAGAAGATCGCTGAAGATTTCGCGGATCCAGTGCATCTCTTAATCCATCACCGAGCAGATTAAAAGATAGAACCGTCAGGATAATTAATAAAGCTGGTGGCCAAATTAACCAGGGTTGGAAGATTAGAATTGAGGTGTTGGTAGCGATCGATAGTAGATTGCCCCATGATGGATCTGGCGGTTGAATTCCGAGTCCAATCAGACTTAATACTGACTCAGAAACGATAAAGCTAGGAATTGCCAGAGTTGCCGAAATAATTAAATAAGTCGCAGTTTGGGGAATTACATGGCGGATGATAATATACAGCGGTTTCGCACCCATTGCCCGTGCTGCTTGGACAAATTCTCGTTCTTTAATCGATAATACTTGACCGCGAATTACCCGTGCTAATCCTGCCCAACTGATAAAGGAAGTGATTACAATAATCAGTAAAAACCGTTGAGAACTGCTAACCCTGTCGGGTAATACTGAGGCTAGAGCTACTAATAGATACAAGCTGGGTAATGTCATTAATACTTCGGCTACCCGCATAATCGTGGCATCGATCCACCCACCAAAATAGCCCGATATCCCGCCCAAAATCATCCCAATTGGGAAAGAGATCAAAACACCAATTAGACCGATGAACAGGCTGATTCTACCCCCATAGACGAGGCGACTGAACTGATCTCGCCCTTGTTCGTCAGTGCCGAGGAGATTGATTTTGGCTTTACCCGCAGTGCCGAATAGGTGCCAGTTACAGGGAATCCCAGGGAAGATCGTGAATTCAGCAGCGTCAGCTTTAGTTTTGACGGCTGGAGCCTTATCTTTGCTCTTTTTGCTCATAGTCCCGTCGAACTTGGGCAAGAGCGGAATACTAATTGGGAATAACTTATAGCTATCACCGCTGACAAAGAGATTAATCGCGGCTGGTTTGGTTTTGTCTACTT
>JANNBD010000186.1:0-2951 GCA_031385105.1 Chamaesiphon sp. OTE_78_metabat_374 | reverse complement strand
CTTAAAGCAGTCTGTATTTGGCTCTATTTAACTTTACGATTGACGTTTGAGTTTTATGCAGTTCAGTCCAAACTATTTTGTTTTCTGACCGTTGATTACTGCTTGAACAGCTTTTTTGATGTCAATGTTGCCGTCGCCAACAATCAATGTGTTAGCATTGATTCTTTGGCTAGTGCCACCAACGTTGGTACCAAACGAGCCAGACTTTTGAAAGCCGATGTTCTTTTGTTGGGTTTCAGTAACGACGGTGTTATGATTGCCGACAATAGTAGAGTTTAGATTTGCTTCTTGATCGGTACCGCTGATATTATTTGCCCAACTAGCGGATGGAAATAGTGCAACAAGAGTAACAATTGAAGCAAAGATTTTAGATGAGTTCATGATGGGTTTCTCCGAAGATAATAGTTGTTAGCGTGATTGTGAATTCCGCTGTGTTTGTCTCTGATTAACTTTACGGATGACTCTCAAACTTTATGCAGCATTATCAAAAAAGGCCGATTTTATTTGCGATGTCTACTGTTCAACAGGCGATTGATCGGCTTTAAACTGCTGACCAGATGTTATTGTGAAGGTAGGGGGAGAATTCGATCGCATTGTTGGTAATCTGTCTGACCTTAAATCGAGTGCCCATCGGAAGTTAGGATACTAATAATCACCATGCTCCCCGCTTCGATCAAAAAATCTCACTGTGCATCAACGACATCTATATAGAGAAGATCTTTATCTGAACAATCGTGATGATCAAACATTTAGCCAGAGCTACATTCATTCCGACATTGCTAGTACTGACAGCTAGTATTGCCCAAGCCCAAACTGCTAATCTGAATTCTACGGTCGGCAGTAATTCCACCGGAAATAACGTCATTCAAACCAGTCCCCAAAATACTCAGCAGGTTAACTTCCCCAATATCCCACTCAGTCCAGTTATTCAAAATCCCATTAATACTGAAAATGATTTTGGGCTGAATTTGGGTGGGGCACTCAATACCCTGGATGGTCGGAATCTGACTTTGTATGTGGGGATTACCTATCAACCAGGGCGTACCGATGACCATAATGTCCGCATGGCAAAGTTGAAGTCGGAAACCCAACTCCTCGAATCTCAAAAACAAATTACCCAAACTCAGCTCCAATTGCTCAAACAGCAAGTGACTGAGCAAGAAATTAGACTGCGGCGAATTCAGTCGAGAGAGCAACCTCTACAAAAGTGAATAGTGGATAGTGGATGAGTTATTGATACAAACTCATCACTTCCATAATTGATAGCCGTGATTGTACGCCTAGATTCAGGGGTGAAGTATGCCCCTGATTGAGATGTTCCGCCGCAGCACAACCGATCATTGCAGCATTGTCAGTACAATATGCCATCGGTGGAAACAACACGGTAATATTATGCCGATCTGCTGCGGCTTGTAATGTAGATCTCAAGCCGCGATTGGCAGCCACACCACCGCCGATAACGATCGTGTGGAGATTGTGATCGATCGCACACCGGATCGCCCGTTTGGTGAGGGACTTGGCGACACTGTGCTGAAAACTGGCTGCGATATCTGCCACAGGTAATTCTTGCCCTTCTGCTTGGAGTTTTTGGACGAGCCGGAGTACGGCTGTCTTGACCCCGCTAAAGCTGGAGTCATAGGGATGAAAACCACCGCCAGGGAGGGAGATATTGCCCTCTGGCAGGGGATAAAGCTGTGGATTACCTTGAGTGGCCAATCGATCAATTGCGGGGCCACCTGGATAGCCTAGATTCAATAGTCTGGCTACTTTATCAAAGGCTTCGCCAGCGGCATCATCGCGAGTGGCTCCAAGTTCGGTATATACGCCGCAAGCTTGGACATGAATCAGACTAGTATGTCCGCCAGATACCAGTAGACACAGAAACGGCGGCTTCAGGTCTGGCGAACTCAAATAAGATGCGTAAATATGCCCTTCCAGATGATGCACGCCCAAAAATGGCTTATTGTGCAAAATTGCCAGGGTTTTCGCCGCCGTCATCCCAATCATCAGCGCACCAACTAGTCCAGGCGCGACAGTTGCGGCGATGCCATCGATTTCGGCCCAGCTAATTTGCGCCTCGTCAATTGCTTGGGTAATTAATTCAGTAATTGTTAATAAATGTTGCCGTGATGCAACTTCGGGAACGACACCCCCATATTGAGTATGAATGGGGATTTGGGAGGCGATAACACTGCTGCAAACTTTACGATTGTTAACGATTGCTACCGCAGTTTCGTCACAACTTGTTTCAATTGATAAAACTGTTGTCATTAGCTGCTAATTTTAAAGATGAAAATATAAGTAAATAATTTGGCAATCGAGGTAGTGTCGCTGTTAATTCAGATAATACACTAACCTAAATAGCGATTTCACATTGAGTCATCGCTAGCAGTAAAATCAGCTCCAACCTTACAAGATTCGGAGATATTTCCTGTCGATCGTCAAGTATTGCTCAAGGTGTCCAAAAAACCATTATAGTTTTTTTGCCGAAACAGATCACAAACACGATCGGGTATTTTGCAAACAAAACTATTTGTCTTGTTACATAAAGAAACAATTACTATGCAAAAACTATTAGCTTTTGTCTTTGCCTTTTGTCTCTGGTTGAACTTTACGCCGACTGCCTCTGCTTCCGAAGTAGCTGGACTCACCCGTTGTGGTGATACTCCGGCTTTTCAGCAGCGTGCAAAATCAGCGCGAAATACGACCGATGACCCTGAATCTGGTAAAAAACGCTTTGCTCGCTATGAGCAAGCTCTGTGTGGGCCAGAAGGACTGCCACATCTGATCGTCGATGGACGACTCGATCGTGCAGGTGACTTCTTGATCCCTGGTGTCTTGTTTCTCTACATCGCTGGCTGGATCGGTTGGGTTGGTCGTGCTTACGTGATCGCGATCAAAAAAGGCGACAATGCCGAAGAGAAAGAAATCATTATCGATTTACCCCTCGC
>JANNBD010000138.1:0-13828 GCA_031385105.1 Chamaesiphon sp. OTE_78_metabat_374 | reverse complement strand
GGAATGAGAGAGTCATATCTTATCGGGTCTTCCTCTGGATTATATATAAATTCTCCATTTAGCCTCCAATTTTTTGAACCTTGACTTCTTAATATTTTCCTACTTAAATTATGCTGCTGTCGATTTCCTGGACCAATAATTGACAATGGCAAATGAATATTATCAAAGCTATTTGATAACCCAGGAAAGTAAGATTCAATAAAAACGTTGGAATTTAGATTGATTGCCTTTTGTTTTGATAACTTTAAATGAACTTTAAAGAATGAAAGATCGGATTGAGTTAATCTCTTAATTGCTGTACGAAGTCTATTCATCTACACCTCTTCCAAAAGTAATTTGATTTCAGCAGCAAAATTTTTGTGTTCAGTATTTTCTCTGTAATTAATATATTTTAATTACTTTTGTTTAAGCAACATTTATATTTATTACCTTGGATATCTGTGTTGCTAATGCAAATGACATCAGCGCAGGTACAGCATTTCCAATTTGTTTAAAAGCTGGATTCATTGTTCCTACAAATTTAAAAGCATCAGGAAAAGATTGTAATCTTGCTGCTTCTCTAACCGAAATTGTTCTTGCCTGACTGGAATCATAGTGTATATGACTATAAGTATCTTTACCCAAATGAGCCATTAAGGTTCTTGCTGGCTGATCTGATTCCATTTTTCGCCATTTATTAGGAAATTTAGTAGGATCGTATGGAGGTATGTAAGCAGATTTCAACTCTTCGTGGCAATAATCACTCGTATTTTTATTGTCGAGACTTTTTATTGCGGCATTAAATAATTTTGTTGCTAGTAGATGAGCTTTAGGGTAATCGTCTCCTGGTGACATTTTCCTGAAGAGTCTATGGTCACGACTACTAATGGATCGAATTACATGATCGAAAATAAACCCTTGACTTTCAAATCCAGACCAACAACGCATTGATTCGATATAGCTTGATATATTTATATCGTTTCTATATGGAATTGCCTTATCAAATCTACGGGCACCTCTTTTCATTGTCCCATCTAAATGTCCTGTGATAATAGGGAGATCTTTAATAGCATCTTCAACAGTTACTGGACTACCCGCAGTTAAAGGAGCCATAGGTGTTGGAACATAGTGCGATTCATTCAAATTTTGTACAACATGTTTGAGTGCAACCTGCCTCGATCCATAATAGCCTCTCGGAATATCCACCAAATTAGTTGGTGTAGGAAACTCAAATCGACGATTAATTTCTGTATGAACCCCAACCAAGAAAAACCTTTCTCTAAGCTGCGGAACACCATAATTTGCAGAATTAAGCAATGTGTAATTACAAACATAGCCGAGTTCTTCTAATATTTCCGAAATTTCCTCGCCCAGATTGTGCCCGCCATAGTTTAATATATCAGGCACATTCTCCATTAAAACCACCAATGGTCTCAGACATTTAATATATTCAATATATGGTACATATAATTGAGATCGTGGATCTAACTTAAATGCTTGTGGATGTTGACTGATTTCTCTTAATTTGGCTCTACCCACACGAGCAAATGCTGGACATGGTGGCCCACCTATTAAAATATCAACTGCATTAACTGGATCTGAGTAGCCCCACTCCCTGATCAATGTTTCTGGATGCGTTGTTGTGATATCACGTGGAGAAGATCTAGATTTATGCATCTCATCACCATCTTGTGAATGAAAATTCAACGCATAAGACTGTATCGCTAGAGGGTCATTTTCTACTCCGCCTATTAAGTTGTAACCAGCTAAGGCAAAGCCAAGACTCATGCCACCACAGCCTGAGAATAAATCTAGTACGCGAGGCTTTTTCCCTTGTGATAATCTTTCTAATTTTTTTTGAATTGATTTATCTAGCTTGTTAGCTGCTATAGTCTCTATCATTTTTTGATAAGTATGCCAAATGTGATCTTTTTGTTGAGATAGATGGGAATAAAATAGTACAGATAAAAATTTACTAACATAGAGTCTATCATAGATAAATTGTCTAAGCATCTGAAAGCTATCGAAATTAAAAGCAAAATTAACGGTGGTAAATTCGCCAGCTTGATTTTAAAAGACGTAAGATTTCATCACTAAATTATCTTTGCAACTACCTACTGACTGAATTCAAGTACCATTTTTCGCGCCCAAATATCGGCGGCTAAAATATCATCTAAGCTAGGAGTTGCCGTAAAATCATTGCGATGTTTATCGCAGACTTTTTCGATCACTTTGGGAATATCTAGGAAGTGGATTTTTTCGTCTAGAAATAGTGCCACCGCTTGCTCATTTGCGCCATTTAGCACCGCTGGCATGGAGCCGCCAGCTTTGCCTGCGGCGTATGCTAAATTGATACAAGGATATTTTTCTCGATCGGGTGCTCTGAATGTCAGATCTCCCGCTGTGACGAGATCGAATTTTTTCCAGTCGGTGTGGATTCGATCGGGCCACGAGAGCGCGTATAGTAATGGTAGACGCATATCTGGCCAACCTAATTGTGCCAAAACAGATGTATCCTGCACCTCAATTAACGAGTGAATGATGCTCTGGGGATGGACAACAATATCGATATTGTCATAATCAACCCCGAATAGATAATGCGCCTCAATCACCTCTAATCCCTTGTTCATCAGGGTGGCTGAGTCGATAGTGATTTTTTGTCCCATCGACCAATTTGGGTGCTTGAGCGCGTCAGCAATGGTCACTGAGGCGAGTTTTTCCGCAGGCAGATCGCGGAACGCGCCACCGGAAGCTGTCAGGATAATTCGGCGCAAACCACCAGCCGGAACGCCCTGTAAACATTGAAAAATCGCCGAATGCTCGGAATCGGCGGGGAGTAATTTCACCCCATATTCTTCGACTAACGGTAGCACGACGGGGCCACCCGCAATCAGGGTTTCTTTATTGGCTAGGGCAATATCTTTCCCTGCTTTAATCGCTGCGATTGTGGGGAGAAGTCCAGCACAGCCGACAATTCCAGTGACGACACTTTCAGCGTCACCAAAGCCAGCCACTTCGATCGTACCTTGTGCGCCAGCGACGATAATGGGAGTGTAGTCTAGATTTGAGAGCGCGTCTTTTAATTCTGGCAACTTGGATTCGTTTCCAATCGCGACGATTTCCGGGCGAAATTGACGTACTTGTTTCGCAAGCATCTCGACGTTGCTACCCGCCGCCAGCCCGACAATCCGAAACTTATCGGGATTGTGTTCGACAATATCTAACGTTTGAGTGCCGATCGAGCCAGTAGAACCGAGTAAAGTAATCGCTTTCACAATATTAGTTAAAATATTTGTCTAATCTACTTATCTTAGGACGTTCGGGGATCGATCGATTAGATTAGATATCGATCGCGATCGCAGTTTAGACTAGGAATGGCTCATCTTCAAAACTTATCGTGGCTAAAATTACCAAAACATCCATTCAAGTCGGTGGCTTAGAGTGGTTTACCAGACAACTCTCGCCAGAAGGTTGGGAAAATTCCCAGACGGCGATCCTGTTGCATGGATTACCAGCTCAAAGCTTGACTTGGACGGGATTAATGCGACCATTAGCAGAGCAGGGGATTCGGACAATCGCGCCAGATTGGATTGGGTTTGGAAATTCGAGCAAGCCAGACAAGCGAGATTTTGCTTACACGCCAGATGCCTTTGTTGCTGCCTTTTCAGAGCTGGTTGAGGCTTTGAATGTCAATCGATTTTCCCTAGTCGTTCAGGGCTTTTTAGGTACTGTAGGGATCCAGTACGCGCTCCGCTATCCAGAGCGAGTAGACAAGTTAGTGATTCTCAACGCACCGTTGACGACTGCGGCGAAGTTACCTTGGGCAATCAAGCAATTGGGTTTGCCTGTCGCAGGCGAAATGCTGACTCAAGATCCGCTGTCTGCCGAGCGGACATTAGAAGCTGGCTGCAAATGCGTAATTGAAGACAAGTATCTGGAAGTCTATCGTCAACCATACTTAAAAAGTTCGGTACCTGGTCGATCGCATCTCGCGACTATCCGCAATCTTAGACTAGCTGAATCGATGACCGAAATCTCGATGGGACTGCCGAAATTAGATATCCCGATCCAAATACTATGGGGAATTAACGATCCGTGGCTCGATCTCGCCCAAGCCCAAGCATGTGTCAAAACTCTCAAACACGGTGAATTGGTTACTTTGTCCACAGCCGCACACTATCCCCAAGAACACTGGTATGCTGAGATCAAAGAATCACTAATTCCATTTTTGCGCCGCTAGAGATTCGATCGGAGACAGGGAGACGAACAACTCAGTGTTAAACCACCATCCACCATTCACCACTTAAAAGAACTAAGTACCAACCGAATATGGTACTGTCAATGGGAAATCGATAGTCGATCGTTACTAATCTTACACGCTCACTGCTATGTCTGACCTGCCTTTCACTCTGGATCAGTTACGGATTCTCAGGGCAATTGCTGCGGAGGGAAGTTTTAAACGCGCCGCTGATAGTTTATATGTGTCCCAACCTGCGGTCAGTTTACAGGTACAGAATCTCGAACGTCAATTGGATGTGCCGTTGTTCGATCGAGGTGGGAGACGCGCGCAACTGACTGAGGCGGGGCATTTGTTGCTCAGTTATGGCGAAAAGATTATTACATTGTGTCAGGAAACCTGCCGCGCGATCGAAGATCTGCAAAATCTCCAGGGTGGTACGCTGATTGTGGGCGCATCTCAGACCACAGGAACTTATCTATTGCCTCGAATGATTGGTGTATTTCGCCAAAAGTATCCGGATGTATCGGTGCAGCTCCACGTTCATTCGACGCGGCGCACGGCTTGGAGTGTGGCAAATGGACAGGTGGATTTAGCGATAATTGGCGGTGAGGTACCAGCGGAGTTACAAGATTCTCTCGATATTTTGCCATACGCCGAGGATGAATTCGCACTGATTTTACCGAGTAGTCACCCCTTTGCAGGAATGAAGAGTATTCCTAAAGAAGATCTCTATAAGCTGCAATTTATTTCCCTCGATGCTCAATCGACAATTCGCAAAGTGATCGATCAAGTTTTAAGTAGATGCGGCATCGATCCCAAACGACTGAAAATTGAGATGGAATTGAACTCGATCGAAGCAATCAAAAATGCCGTTCAAGCAGGTCTAGGAGCAGCTTTCGTATCTTGTTCGGCGATCGAGCGAGAGATCGAAAATGGTACACTACATCGAGCATATATAGACGGCGTATCGATCGATCGAATTCTCTCAGTAATTGTCAATCCCAATCGCTATCGCTCCAAGGCCGCTGAAGCCTTCGCTCAGGAGATATTACCAAATTTCACTACTTATCCCTGGGATGCCAGCAAGCTATTCTCCAAGCGGGTGAAGGCGGAAATTGATATCGATGAGGAAGGTTAAATTAACCTAAGTTGCCACCCATAAAACGCCGACGATTGTTGGCGGAGCCTTCCCGTAGGGTAATCGTGGCTAATGGTGCAAAGTCCGCCTACGCGGACTGAAATCCTTAGTAGATCTGTAGGTTGGGTTGAAGGATGAAACCCAACACACCCAACGAACCAATCCTTAGCGATCTCTTTCTATTCTCTAAAGAATTAACTTCGCGCTGGTGAAATAAAATTGTTAAAATGAGAGAATATTTACTAATCTTATTACTTGAACAGCATCAAGACTGACAATGCTGTCGATAATTTCAAGCCCAAATCTTCAAGCCAACTTCCCATGCCACCTCTTGACTCTCCTTCAGTTCCGGTAGACACTGCAACACCAAAGAGTCTGCATTTTCAGATTAACAACGAGCATACAGCCGTGAGTCCAGCCAAATTAGACTACGATTTAGCGATCGTCGGTGGCGGAATTATCGGCAATACCCTGGCTGTCGCGCTCAAGAATTCAGGATTGCGGGTAGTCTCGATCGAATCTCAGGCGCAGTCAGAATCGATCGCCAAGAGTCGCGCCTATGTGCTATCAATGCTCTCAGGGCAAATCTTTGATGGCTTGGGCATCTGGAATCAAGTTTTACCTCAGGTAACTCAATTTAGCCAGATTCAAATCTCTGACGCGGATTATGCAGGGGTGGTGAAAATGTATCCCCAGGATTTGGGAACCAATACACTAGGCTATGCTGCTAGTCATGAAGTACTATTGACGGCACTGCAAAGTAAATTAAGAGCGGCAGAAAACATCACAGTCATGTGTCCGGCTCAGGTTGTGGATGTAGACTACACCGATAGTGGTGCGGAAATTACTGTTTACACTCCCGATTGTGACGCTCCGAAGAAAATTCGCGCCAGTCTGGTGATCGCTGCGGACGGTGCTAGATCATCGTTGCGAGATCGAGCTGGAATTAAGACAACTGGATTTAACTATTGGCAATCCTGCATCACAGCCACAATCAAGCCTGAAAAGTCTCATAATAACGTTGCCTACGAGCGATTTTGGTATGCTGGACCGATCGGGGTGTTACCATTGGCAGATGGCCGCTGTCAGGTAGTTTGGACAGTCCCGCACCAGCAGGCAGAAGAGTTGCGCGATTTACCAGTGAGTGAGTTTCTGCAAGAGCTAGAACACTGCACAGGTGGGCTACTGGGTAAATTGGAGCTGGACTCCCAGCGGTGGTTATTTCCAGTTAAATTGATGCAAAGCAAGCAATATATTGCGCCCAGATTAGCGTTGATTGGGGATGCCGCCCATTGTTGTCATCCAGTTGCCGGACAAGGAATGAACTTAGGGATTCGTGATGCTGTCGCGCTAGCAGAAGTACTAATCGCGGCGCACAATGCGGGTGAAGATGTTGGCAGCAAGTCAGTATTAAATCGTTATGCGAAGTGGCGCAAGCCAGAGAACTGGGTAATTCTCGCTTTTACCGATTTCCTTGATCGGATGTTCTCCAATCAGATCCTGCCGATCGTCATTGTCCGCCGGATTGGGCTATTTTTACTCGATCGCATCCCAGGATTTAAGTACCTTGCGCTGAGATTAATGACTGGATTGGCTGGCAAAATCCCCCAAGTAGCACGTCAATCTTCAGAGACTCAACAGATCGGGGCTTAATACACAAACCCGACTTTTCCAAAAAGTCGGGTTTGTAACAGCACTAGCTTTGTTTTTCTAACATTGTTCTGGGCGCGATAGCTCGATCATCCAACCAGATCAGGAATTGCGCCCAGCCATGACTCCACCATCAACATTCCAGATTGCCCCCGTTACCCAGTCAGATCGATCGGATAGTAAGAACGCTACAACTTCAGCAACATCAATCGGTTGTCCAATCCTTCCAATCGGATGAAAGCTATTGAAACCCTGAAGTGTATCGTGAATTTTGTCTGGCTCGATAAACGCGCCATAAATTGGTGTTTCGACAACTGCGGGTGCCACAGCATTTACCCGAATTTGGTATTGAGCAAGTTCTAGGGCTAAATGTTGGGTGAGAGAGTGTAAGCCCGCTTTTGCCATTGAATAAGCTGAAGAAGGCGTGGCCGATACAGCCTGATGTGCCCACATTGAGCCAATATTTACAATCGCGCCGCCTTGTCCCTGTTGAACTAAATTGCGAACGACTTGTTGGGTGATTGAAAAGATACCGCGATTGAGATCGAGATAGCGATCGTAGTCTGCATCAGTATGATCGAGAAATGATTTGGGGCTAAAGACACCCGCAGCATTTACGAGATAGTGAATATCAGTTAAATCAGTGGCAATTCTTTCTACCAATCTACCTGTCACTTGACGATCGCTGAGATCTGATTGCCAAGCCTGCACACGACCCAATTGTTGTAAATTGGTTACGTTTGAATGGAGTTTATCAGCATTTCGTCCGACGATCGTTACGGATGCTCCATTAATCAGCAACATTTTGGCAATTGCTTGCCCAATTCCACTACTTCCGCCAACGATCAGAGCCTGTTTATGTTTAAAATTTGGATACATGGATATTTTTACCTAAAATCTGGAAATGACAATTGCCAATAGCAAGATATTAGGTAAATTAAATCAACTTTGAAAGTACTTACTTTTCGGTAAGGTAGGCACTTTTTAGTAGTAATTGGGACGGGGTGCAGAAAAAGAATTTTAGATATGCAATATGAACAAAGATGGAGCTGAAAAGACAATATCAGCAGCCGAAATGCTGGAATATATCATTGGCTGTAAATGGTCGATCCGGATTTTGATGTTGATTCAACAAAAAGTCAATCGCCCTGGAGCCATCACTCGATCGATATCTGGACTCACGACCAAAGTTTTAAATGATTGTCTAGCAAAGATGGTGAGTTTTGGGATGCTTGAAAAAACTGCTTATCCAGAAGTTCCACCACGAGTCGAATATCAATTCACTGATTTTGGTCAGAAATTCATTTTGATTTTGGATGCTGTTGCTCAGTTGCAACATGAATTAGATGTTGGCGACAATTAGCATTAGAATTAATCAATCAGTTGTAATCGCAAATCATTAAGTTCTACCAGATTGGTTTTGGTAATACGCCCGAATTTGTGGGTGCAGATTCTCTAGTGGAAATTTTATCTGAACTTTGCTGATTGACATTATCTGGTAATTGCTCGGTGCTCGATCGATCTACTGGTGATGGTTGCTCCACTCCTGGTGCTGGAGTTGGTACAGGTATGGGTATGGGTGCAGGAATTGGAGCTATTGATGGTACTGGGTCTGGACGCGATCGACCTGGATAGGTACTCGGAGTTGGGACAGGGATAGGTGTTGCGTCAGGGATGGTTGTGGGTGCTGGCGTTGGCACATCAATCGGCTCTGGCGATGGAGTTGGTTCTGGGGTTGGCGTTTCTACTGGAGTTGGCTGGGGAGTTGGCGACTCGATCGGTTTGCGGGGTACTTTGGGCGATCGAATTGGCGCAGGCACAGGTGTTACTACTGATGGGGTTGGGCTGGGCTTTGGTTTGGGTGCTGGGATAGGGACATTACAGCCAGTGACTTGATTATTGTAAACCCAGCCAGTCGATCGATCGGCCATCTGAATTTGGATAAAAGCATCTTGCTCGGCGAGATAGACAACTTTAGTACCACGGGGCAACTTAGTTTGAATCGTGGCATCCCGCTGGGGCTTGGATCTCACTCGCGTCGAGGGTAAATCCGTTGGGGTGGCGATTCGACACAGATCGGACTGAATATCTGTAGCGAAGTCGCGCTGATTTATTAATCTCCCACTGAACCAAGCAAAACTACCGATCGCTGCCGAAACCCATAGCAGTCCCATCCAGAGCGGAAAGCAGCCCTGTTTTGGTTTGCTAGGAGCCTGTGGTTGCGGCGTGGGTAATGTGGTGACTGATTGCGGCGAAGCTACAACCGTCGGGCGATATTCAGTATTTGATCTCGGTGGCTGGCTGATGGGCTGAGTGGATTGAACATAGGTAGCGACAGGTGTAAATGTGCCATGAGTTAGTCCTCTAACCGCCGCTAGAGCCTCTGCCGCTGTCAAAAAACGATCTTTGAAGTGATAGCGGGTCATCCGCTGGAGAATGGCAATAAGCTGGGGATTAGCGACAGTGAGATGCTCCCACTTGAGTTCGCCCGTATGATCGTCACTAGCAAGTTCACAGGGATTGACTCCGGTGAGAGCCTGAATCCCAATCGACCCCAAGGCATAGAGATCGCTACTGGCACGGGGATTGCCAGAGGCTTGTTCGATCGGCATGTAGCCTGGAGTCCCGATTGCTACCGTCATCGTCTGCTGTCCGTGGAGCATTTGCTGATTGCGGACTTGCTTGATCGCCCCAAAGTCAATCAGAATTAAGCGTCGATCGCTAGCTCGACGCATAATATTATCAGGCTTAATATCTCGATGAATTACCCCCTGACTGTGGATAAATACCAGAATATCTAAAATCTCTGCCAGCAGATCGACAACTTGCTGTTCACTCCATTTGCGCCCAGCTTGCAACTCAGTTGACAGCGGATTTCCAGGCACATACTCCTGAACTAAATAAAATTCCTGCTGCTCTTCAAAATAGGCGAGTAAACGGGGGATTCGATCGTGGTTGCCCAATTGCTGTAATACGATCGCTTCCTTCTCAAAAAATTTCCGCGCGATCTCTAACAGCGATCGATCTGCACTAGCTGGCTTCAGGTGTTTGAGTACGCACTTGGGGTTTCCAGGTAGATGTAAGTCCTCGGTGATATAGGTTTGCCCAAATCCACCCACACCCAATACCTGGAGTACGCGATAGTGTCCTGCTAATAACTGACCAATCATGAAATCATCCTATCTCCTCAGCTATCTCAACTTTACCGCTTCTGCCCAATATTTGACGAAATCTCTGGCTGTTTAGTGTCGGGTCATCTTTTTCTCTATAGTTTATTGGAATTGATACTTAGTCTGCATTTAATTCTATTAGCTGCCGATTTCCCAGATTAGGTGCTTTCTCTAATCTGACTAATTGGTTATGATAATTGAGGGTTTTCATGAGTTTATGACCTATTGTTTCAGCCAATAGCACCGGAACTGCATTTCCAATCTGTCGCATTGCTTCTCCCCAAACACCTTTGACAACAAATTTATCTGGAAAAGTTTGAAGTCGCTTTGCCTCCAATACTGTTAAATAGCGAACACTTCCATCTGGAAAGCGAATCATATTCTCCCCTCCAGGAACACCGTGATCTCCAGCTTTAATTGTCTTTGCAGGCGCATCTAATATACTACCTGTATGTCCTGGATAAATCCTTGCCCCATTGTGAAACAGATGATCTCGGATACCATGATTAGATTTTGGATCTGGCAAATTACTTAAAGTATCTCGAACAGTTTGCCACGGCATCGATGCTGGCTCGAACTGTCCATATTTTTCAGTGATTTTGAATGTTTTAGCTTCAATTGATCGATCTATCAATGGACGTTCTAATTTACAGATTTTATGACGTTCCCAGTATTCTCCCGTAACGTACATATCCCAAAATAATCTATCTGCTGAATGTGTCTCTGCTGGAAATATCCACTTGCAATGAAGATCCGATCTGATGCCAACAATTATCACTCGATCTCGATTTTGGGGCATGCCATAATTTGCTGCATTAATTAACTTTAACTGGACGTTATATTTAGTGCCTGGACAAGATAAATTACTTGCACTACGAAGCTCATCTAAATGTTGTTGCCAATCAGAACTTACTTCAGCGTTAAAGCTAGGGTAAGTCAGCCGTAGCAAAATACACTCGAAATAATCAGCAAATGTTTTGCGAAGTAAACCTTTGACATTTTCAAAGATAAAAGCCTTTGGTTTCAGCCTTTCGATCGCGTGAATTGCCGCTGGAAACATATCACGTTTATCTCGATCTGCCTGATGTTTACCACCGAGAGAAAATGGTTGACAGGGAGGCCCACCTGCGACGAGATCGATATTATCTAATGTTTCCAGATTAAAATCTCTTACATCCTCAAAAAAAACTTTTTCGGCATCAAAGTTCTCGCACAAAGAGGCGCAAGCATGTTTATTATTCTCGACAAGTGCGGCATGTTTAAATCCTGATAATTCTAGTCCTTTAGCTAAACCACCTGCACCTGAAAATAGTTCGAGGGAATTCATAATTGTCCCCCGATACTTTGGAAATGTCGATCGATATTAGCGAAAATTACACTTTCAGATTTAGGTATGCCGTTACATCGCTCTGCCCAAATTCTACCTGGATGAATTACATCCCAATCCGATCTTGCTTGCTCGTATCGCCCCTTGCCAGGATCGTGATTTCCAAATCCATCTAGAGCGACATTCCACAACGGTTGACTGAGCTTAATCAAAGCGGCTTCAATCGTGCTAATCATGTCGGAGCTTTCGTCTTCAAAAATCACAAAGCGGCACATGAATTCTGCAAGATCCAAATCTGCACCGAGTGTAATATTTCGGCTATGCTCTTTTAGGCGGTTGCACAGTTCGCGAGACTGGTTGATTGCGCTGTCTGATATCCGCGATTGTCGCCATCCTTTCGGAACAGCTTTACCAACGTAGATTGGATGATTGTAGGCAAGCCGATTTAACTCTGCATACCTGTGATAATGAGGATTTTGACCTGTGTAGTAGAGGGCATAAACGCCTGTGCCCAGGAACGCTTCAGCGGGTGGCAGGGCGTGCATTGCACCATCTTGTTGTTCATCCTCAGCAGTCATAACAAGGAACGCAATTGCAGATTCATCTAACATTTCGGATAAACGAACGATACTTGTCAAACCAGCAACAGGAACACGATTGAATTCATCCCATGTAAGATGGAGTCGATCTTGAATAAAATCTTTAAGATCGCGCCATGCAAATGCTCTGCCATGTCCGATGAATACTTTAGTCCCCTGTCTATTTTGCTTGGGATTTAGGCTTTTATTGAGCAAATGACGCTGGGCTTGATTAGAGATTTTTGAGATTTCTGCGGCAACAGTAAATGGACTTTCCAATGATTTAATCTGGGCTAGTAACGCAATATGTGGAGGTGTTTGAACACCAGCCTGAATTGCCACATGATCACCTGACATAAATTGACCAGTTGGTCGGTACGCTTTTTGAAAAAGCCTAGCAGAGATTGGCGATGTTTTCTTGGTTTTCTCAAGAAGATTCTCAAAATATGTATCATTAGAGCTTGCAGCTAAAACATCTAAAATAGATAACAAATTTTGCTGAAGGTCATCAACTTTTTCTTTTGCCTCTTTCGCTGTATTAACAAATGATTCATACTTTGATTCTGGAATAATGCTCAAAAGCGTATCGTATATATCATCGAATGTGTACTCACACCATTTGCCAATTGTGTCACCACCAAAAGGTCTTTCTTGTAATCCTGACGATAAGTCAAATCTTGCGCCAGGTGGAATAGGTTGGAGATCTTGGTAGTAAACACGAGAATGGTATCCAAGCCACGAACCACTCCATGCTTTAGATGCTAATTCAACTTTTACTGTGATTTCTTCAACGATTGAACAGAAATCATTATTATTAAGTTGTTGAGATAGTGCTAATGATTCTGTTGTGATAGCCGAGAGTTCATCTGCGATATCTGTCATAAATGCTATCAGCTTATTAATTGAAATCTAAATTGACTCACTTATTATAATACGCTTAAACTAGTTATGCCTATAGATTTAGAGCATAGGTGATTGGAGGAAATTTTCCAATTGTTACGCAGAGGGGCTACGGTATCGAACCCCCCAAACCCACAAATGAACAAGAGTCTGGTAAGATATTCACTTGGGAAAATGCGGACTTGCGCCGCTTAGGGATGCATCTAGAGCTATGGTACATATCAAACAGGTAGAACTGTCGCATTTCAAGTCTTTCGGTGGTACTACCAAAGTCCCGATTTTGCCTGGATTTACTGTAGTATCGGGGCCAAATGGTTCGGGTAAGTCGAATATTCTCGACGCGCTATTATTTTGCCTTGGATTGGCTAGTTCCAAGGGGATGCGGGCGGAACGGTTGCCGGATTTGGTAAATCACGATCGCAATACCAAGGGTGCCTCAGAAGCGATTGTGACGGTAACTTTCGATCTGGAGAATGATGATGAGCCAGCACCAGAAGTGAAGATTATCGATATTAGTAGTCTCTCACCAGCTCCACCGACGCAACGGTTAGCAAATGAGTGGGTGGTGACGCGGCGGCTGCGGGTGAATGCTCAGGGTGGTTATACGTCGAATTATTCGATTAATGGTGAGGCTTGTAATCTCGCGGAGCTGCACGATCAATTGAATGCGCTGCGGATTTATCCTGAGGGCTATAATGTCGTGTTGCAGGGAGATGTCACCAGCATCATCTCGATGAATAGCAAGGAGCGGCGGGAGATTATTGATGAGTTGGCTGGTGTGGCGGCATTCGATCGCAAGATCGATCGAGCTAAGAGTACACTGGATGAGGTGAAGGAAAAGGTCGA
>JANNBD010000123.1:0-8793 GCA_031385105.1 Chamaesiphon sp. OTE_78_metabat_374 | reverse complement strand
GAATAAAAACGCCGCTGCTCGTAATGCAAAGTCCGCCTGTCTTGAAAAGGTGCTCTACTTGGGGAAACCCCAAGACCGCACTTTTCGCTTCGCGGACTAGTTTATTAGTCCGCGTAGGCGGACTTCGCAACATTAGCCACGATTTCAATCGTAGGCGTTCTATAGCTATCAACTATCAATTATCAACTTATGACAATAGCTGCGGAAGTAATCTGTGTTGGTACCGAATTATTGCTCGGTGATATTCTCAATAGTAACTCTCAATATTTGGCGCAGGAACTAGCCGCCCTGGGCATCCCGCATTTTTATCAGACTGTGGTGGGGGATAATGTCGATCGAGTCCATCAAGCGATCGAGATTGCCGCTGCTCGATCGAGTATATTGATCTTCACAGGTGGTTTGGGTCCGACACCTGACGATTTGACGACAGAATCGATCGCTAGTTATTTCAATACGCCTCTGGTAGAGTTTCCAGGTGTGATTGCGGATATTCAAGCAAAATTTACTCAGGCTGGACGGGAAATGACCCCCAGCAACCACAAACAGGCACTCCAGCCAACAGGTGCGGATTTATTACCCAATGTCACTGGAACTGCGCCAGGGATGATTTGGCAGCCACGGGAGGGACTGACGATCTTCACATTTCCAGGTGTACCCAGAGAAATGCACCGAATGTGGCGGGATACAGCCGTTCCATTTTTAAAAACCCAGGGTTATGGGCAAAATTCAATCTACAGTCGCAGTCTCCGCTTCTTCGGCATTTCGGAGTCAGCTTTAGCCGAGCAGGTAAGTCATCTGTTTAATTCTGATAATCCGACTGTCGCGCCCTATGCTGGCAAAGGGGAAGTTCGACTGCGGATTTCGGCTAGGGCGGAAAGTGAGGAAGCGGCTAATGTGCTGATGGAGCCGATCGAGCGCGAAATTAAACAGATTGCCGGAACGACTTACTATGGTACTGATGGGGATAGTCTGGCTAGTGTTGTGGGGCAATTATTAAGGGCAAAAGGTCAAACTTTAGCCGTGGCAGAATCTTGTACTGGCGGTGGTTTGGGTAGTCTCCTAACAGAGATTCCAGGGAGTTCGGAGTACTTTCTAGGAGGAGTTATTTCCTATGCTAATCAAGTTAAGGTCAACTTGTTGGGCGTAAATGCTGGGGATCTAGAGGCTGAAGGTGCCGTGAGTGAGACGGTGGCGCGACAAATGGCGGCAGGTGTTAAGGCTAAGTTAGACACTGATTGGGGCGTGAGTATTACAGGTATTGCTGGGCCTGGTGGTGGGACGGAGGATAAACCCGTCGGGTTGGTGTATATTGGAGTCGCCGATCCTGATGGCGGTGTTGTCGGCATAAAATATCAGTTGGGTAAAAATCGAGAACGGGAATTAATTCGTCACATGTCGGCTCTACGAGTACTAAATTTATTGAGGCTGCGATTAAATGCTTGAAATAGTGGTGGAACTCTATCGATTTTCCACAGTCCTATTCAATATAGGGCGCGATCGACTTACAATGGGTCGATCGAAACACTCAAATCCCCGAATTACAACCATGCATAAACCATTTCATAGCTTAGTCGTCGTTAGTTTTCTCTTGGGTACGCTGATTCTGGGCGGTTGTGATAGCCCCAACAAACAGCAAACCTCGAATCCACCAGCACCAACCAGTCCAGCTCCAACTACGCCTGACACTACCAGCACCCAATTCCCTGGTTTGCCTAGACTCAATGGTAAAGCAACAGTCGTGATGACTGTTAATGGCAAGAAAGTTTCGATCGAGGTAGACGGCACCAACGCCCCAATTAGCGCAGGTAACTTCGTCGATCTCGTCCAACAAAGATTCTATGATGGTCTAACCTTCCATCGCGTCGTCAAAAACTTTGTCGTTCAAGGTGGCGATCCTAGAGGTAATGGACAAGGTGGATATATCCCCAGCGGATCTAGCGCAGAACGTCGTATTCCCCTCGAAATCAAAGCTACTGGCGCGGCTTCACCTACTTACAGTCAGCCAATTAATGGTACCGCACAGCTCGAACACAAACGCGGTGCGATCGCAATGGCTCGTTCTAGTTCACCTGACAGCGCATCTTCCCAGTTCTACTTTACCCTCGAAGATGTCCCTTACCTCAATGGTAACTATGCCGTCTTTGGTAGAATTACTCAAGGCGTAGAAGTAATTGACACCATCAAGCAAGGTGACAAAATTACCTCAGCACAAGTAACTCAAGGAATTGAGAATCTCAAGAAATAGATCTGTAGGTTGGGTTGAAGAATGAAACCCAACACACTCAACCAAAGATAAAATATGATGTGGGCATTCCCCATCCCACATTTTATCTTTGATTGAATGTCTACAGATGCGAATTGTCATTACTGGAATTGGATTTAGATCTGCACTTGGCGATCTGGAGAAAACTTGGACAGATATACTAGATAGTCGATCAGCAATTCAATTACAGCAACCTTTTCCAGACTTACCACCACTCCCACTAGCATTAATCGATTCCCAGCCGCAACACGTTCTCAAATTAACCAAAACAGTTGTAACCGAAGCAATACTAGACGCAGGTTTAAGCTTACCCCTACCCGATTGTGGAGTCACCATCGGTTCTAGTCGCAGTTGTCAGTCAGACTGGGAGAAATTCACTTCAAATTTTACCGCCCAGCCAAACTTAGCTAATTGGCTCGATACATTACCCCACAGCCCAGCGATCGAGACAGCTAGATATATTGGCTCTAGAACTGCTCTACTAGCTCCAATGGCAGCTTGTGCAACTGGAATCTGGTCACTTGCTCAAGCTGTGGGTTTGCTTCATTCTGGAGCCTGTGAGCGGGCGATCGCCGGAGCTGTCGAAGCACCAATTACGCCGCTAACAATTACGGGTTTTAGTCAAATCGGTGCCTTAGCAACAACTGGCTGTTATCCATTCGATCGATCCCGTGAGGGCTTAGTATTAGGTGAAGCTGGGGCGGTATTTATCCTCGAAACAGCAGAATTAGCACTAGCGCGAGGTGCCAAGATTTATGGAGAAGTATTAGGATTTGGCTTGACGAATGATGCTCATCAGATGTGTGCGATGGATATCACTGGAACAGCAGGTTTAAAAGCGATCGAACAGTGCCTCCATCGCAGTCAACTTAGCCCGACAGATATCGATTATATTCACGCTCATGGGACAAGTACATTATTAAACGATCGGTATGAAAGCCAATTAATTCAGCAGGTATTTCCCAATGGTGTGGCAATTAGTTCGACCAAAGGTGCGACAGGGCATACATTAGGCGCGTCTGGTGCCGTTGGGATTGCGTTATGTTTACAGGCAATTTCCACCCAGATTTTACCGCCCTGCGTTGGTCTAACCGATCCTGGATTTGACCTAGATTTAGTCAGAACAGCTCGTTGGCGGAGCCTCTCCTCTGGAGAATCTACTAATGTGAATAACTTACTCTGTTTCAGCTTTGGTTTTGGGGGGCAAAATGCCGCAATCGCTCTCAAAAAATGGCAGCCTGACAGATTAGTCCGCGAAGGCGGACTTTGCAATACTAGCCACGATTTCAATCGTTGGCGGTAACAGAACAACGCTAATAGCCTCAATCTTAATTCTCGTTAAATCGAATAGTTGAGTGGAAAAGATTTAGCTTCCTTGGGTTTGATATAGACAATTTGTTGAGGATACAACTTCAACTCATCAAACCTGTCGCGAGTCACATGCGCTGATAGAATTTGCCCATCCGCAAGAGTCAATTCAGCCTGAATCTCCGATCCTAAATGGACGATTCGGGTCACTGTTGCCACAGTCATTGTAATATCTGGCTCAGTCTCGATCGAGATATCCTGCGGACGCAAAAATACCTGGGGATGATTGGCTTCATAGCCATTATTGTGGAAAATATCGGCACTGCTTGGCAACACATTCACAGGGCCAATAAAGCTCATCACAAACGCCGTCGCAGGTCGGTCATAAATCTCCGCTGCGGTGCCGACTTGCTCGATTTGACCCTTGTTCATCACCACGATTTTATCGGCTACTTCCATCGCCTCCTCCTGGTCATGGGTGACAAATACTGTCGTCACATGTACCTCATCATGCAGCCGCCGCAACCACGCTCGTAAATCCTTTCGCACCTTGGCATCCAACGCCCCAAATGGCTCATCCAATAGCAGCACCTTTGGTTCTACTGCCAGAGAACGCGCCAACGCCACCCGCTGCCGCTGTCCCCCTGATAATTGAGAAGGGTACCTGTCACCCAAACCCGCTAGCTGCACCAAGTCTAGTAACTCATCCGCCCGTGCTTTGATTTTTTCAGGACTAGCCTTGCGAATCTTTAAACCAAAGCCAATATTTTCCCGAATCGTTAAGTGTTTAAACAAAGCATAATGCTGAAATACAAACCCAATATTTCGATCTTGGACACTTTGATTAGTCGCATCAGTTCCTGTCAACCAAATCTCTCCACTATCTGGCATCTCTAGCCCCGCAATTAACCGTAGCAACGTCGATTTACCTGACCCCGATGGTCCCAATAGCGCGACTAATGCCCCCGATTCAATTTCCAGACTGACACGATCGATCGCCTGAAAACTGCCAAACTGTTTCGATACATTTTTTACAGAAATTCCCATTTTTAAAACCCCTCCGTTTTGTCCCGCTGCCAGTAAATTTCTTCTAACCCGACTTGAAAATCTTCAGTCATCCACACCAATCCAGCTTGTGCCACTTTGCCATCGATCATGGTCACTAGCGAAAAATTTCGCAGTGTTTGTTCGATCGTTGACAGCACTCGCGGACATCGGGCAGCATTGAGATAAACTGTGTCAGGACAAACGACGATCATTGTTCGTAAGCGTTCTTTGGTATGCCGAAGTTTATGATGCATGTGGCCGAATGTCACCAGTGGAATCGATTTGCCCCGCGCCTGAAGAATCGAGATTGCCTGCTCTAAATCAGGATCGCCATAATCACCACCAAGAGATTCACCCCAATCTTTGCCGCAGATTGATTCAGGCTCCTCACCCAGTCCAGTCGGGCCATTGTGTCCAATGATAATGATTTGGTCGCAGGTAGCCTGTTCACCCATCTCGACAATCCGCCCAGTGGAAGCTTCAAAACCATCAATCCCAAACCTAGTTTGGTAAAAATCACTGTATTTCCACTGTGAACCACCCCAGCTAAAGGGGCGGCTGCCAATAATCGACAGATTAAATTGCGGAAAATCTAGTTTGCCATAACCGATACAGCTAGCTCCCAGCAGATCGGTTTGCTGCTGCACTCGGTCTTCTGCGAGCGGGTCATAAGGGCTTTTGCGCCGCCCCCAATCACTAGCCGTATACCAGGCATCATGATTGCCAAAGATCGCCGCTTTAGGCAGATCTAAACTGGCAATCTTCCCCACGAGTTCGACGGCTTCATTGCCAAAATCACCGACGAATAATACTAAATCTACGTCTAAATGCTTGAGTGCGATCTCATCGGCAGTTTCCCATTGGTCATGGACATCGCCAACGATCGCAATCCTAATCGGTTTGGTTGGATTTTCTGGCATTGTTAAAGGCAACCACTCAATTTGCGCCCTCATCATTATAGGTGAGAATCAGGGAGTCTTATAGACAAAGAATCGATCGAATATGCCGATCGATTCTACCTCTACCTGTAAATTAACGATTGGCACCATGATCTTCGATCGATAGATGCTAAATAGTCCCCAATTTTGGCGATTAGTCGCAGCCGCTAAGATTGGTCGTAGCTGTGGCTTATAAGCTTCAATCGCCGCTCGACAAGGCCCCTGAATAAACACGCCTAATCCATCTGGCGCACGCTCGCATTTATCTTTTGCCAAATCGCCAATTCGGTCGATCGCAAAGCTCTCATATGCCGCTCGACTAGGATTGGTTAAGAACATGACCCCCCCCAGTCCACACCCTGCCACAATCCCTAGTAAACCTGTTTGCCATTTCATCTTTGTTACCCACTCACACACCAAAATTATTCTACTGCGGCACTAGACTAATTTAATCAGGTTATGTTATTATCGTTCATACTGAGAAGTTATGGCGAGCGTCGCCTAGTGGTTATGGCAGAGGTTTGTGGTGCCTCCACTCGCGGGTTCGAATCCCGTCGTTCGCCCTTCTTGGTTAACTGAAAAAGATCCTAAGTCATTGACTTGGGATCTTTTTCGTTTGTAAACCTGATGCTCTAAAAAGCACCAAACCCTCGTAAAATAGTTGAAATAAATGATTTTGACCATTGGCTAGCCCGATCGAGGTCGAGATCGAGATCTTCCTCCTCACCTTCTCGCACCAATGACCAGCACCCAAGATTTAACATCTGCGACTACTGCTTTTGATTTGGCAGCATATCTAGCCGATCGACAGCCGCGTGTAGAAGCAGCTCTAGATGCGGCAATTCGTCCCGCTTATCCCGATACAATTTACGCGGCAATGCGTTACTCACTCCTCGCTGGGGGTAAACGATTGCGACCGATTTTGTGTCTGGCTAGCTGCGAAGCTATTGGCGGCAATGCTGATGTCGCAATACCAGTGGCTTGCGCGGTTGAGATGATCCACACCATGTCGCTGATTCATGATGACCTTCCAGCGATGGATAATGATGATTATCGACGGGGTAAATTAACAAATCACAAAGTCTACGGCGAGGACATCGCGATTCTGGCTGGGGATGGCTTGCTTGCATATGCGTTTGAGTATATCGCCGTTCAGACCCAGGGAGTGAGTGCCGATCGAGTCCTCAAAGCCATCGCGCACCTAGCTAGAGCCGTTGGCGCAGACGGATTAGTCGGTGGACAAGTCGTAGATCTCGAATCAGAAGGTAAAGATATCACCGTCGAAACTCTCACCTACATCCACAATCACAAAACTGGTGCGCTGTTTGAGTCCTCAGTAGTGTGTGGCGCAATCATGGCTGGAGCCACTGAGCCAGAGATCGAAAAATTGACCAGATTTGCCCACAATATCGGTTTAGCCTTCCAAATCATCGACGATATCCTCGATATCACCGCCACTCAAGCAGAATTGGGCAAAACAGCCGGAAAAGATCTCGAAGCCCAAAAAGCCACTTACCCCAAACTGTGGGGATTAGAAGAATCCAAGCGGCAAGCTGATAAACTAGTAGCTGAAGCTAAAGCTATTTTGGCTGAATTTGGCGATCGAGCACAACCACTCCAAGCTTTGGCTGACTACATTACCGATCGCAAAAATTAGTCCCGACCCTGGGCAATCTCGATCTATGTTCGGCCTTGTGCCAATACCAGCCTGCATCGCCATGCCAACTGTCAGTCATCTCCTCACTTTAGGTCATTTACGTGGTTAATAAGGCAGCCCCTCTGATCAACAATATCAGTCAGATTCTTGAGAACCGAATTTTACTGGTAGCAATTGCTGCTTGTCTAATTGCTCAAGTGCTCAAGCTGATCATCGATCTCATCCAAAATGGCAAAGTCAGTGCCAAAGTATTGACAACTACAGGCGGAATGCCTAGTGCCCACTCAGCTCTAGTCACAGCTCTTGCCGCTGGCGTGGGCGACAGTCTAGGCTGGAAAAGTCCTGAATTTGCGATCGCCACCATTTTTGCGATCGTGGTGATGTACGATGCGGCGGGAGTTCGACAAGCCGCAGGCAAACAAGCGCGAATTCTCAATCAAATGATCGATGAACTATTTTCTGACGATCACCAATTCAATGAAGAAAAGCTCAAAGAATTGTTAGGACACACCCCCGTCCAGGTAATTGCAGGTTCGATCCTGGGGATCGCAATTAACTGGTTATTTTCGAGGATCCAATAGCGTGAACTACTGCTGTTGGATCGATAACTTTCAATGTCTCTGACGAGAACCGACGCAACCCTAATGTAAAATAAAGTTTGACAACCTAGCTAGTTATACGGTACAAGTATAGTACAGAGCTTTTAGAGCGCGATAAGTTTCCAGTTCTAAAACGGACGTTTAGCCGGATCCTCCCTGTCAATTAAGTATTCAAACAATTAAATCTTGATCTATGACCCAGCAAGTGCTTCACCCGATGGTGAAAATGCAACGCCAAGTCGAATCTTTGGTTGCCTCCAAGATTCTCGCACCTACCGATCGAATTTGGAAAATTGCCTTTCTCTATGGTGACAAATGGCAGCATTGGAAAAATGAACTGCTAGAATTTGGGTTTACCCTCCAAGATCCAGTCAGTGAACTCCTCGAAGTCGAAGCTTGGGATGAAGACTAATCAACGCTGCAAACGGTGATTTGCTCGCATTTCCTACTGCAAGAACTCTCGATTGAGCTTTGAGCACCAGTCATGAAAACGTAAATTTCTAACCTGTCTTGAGCGCAATCCATAACAGTTGCGATTTGATAGTATTCAAAGTAGATTTCACCCAAATCTAAAAAATCTACGGTTGCCACTAGACACAGATTGAATTAGTGTGCTATGTTATTGGAAAGCGTGCTGGCGTAGCTCAGTTGGTAGAGCAGCTGATTTGTAATCAGCCGGTCAGGGGTTCGAATCCGTTCGCCAGCTTTAACGGAAAACAAAAACAATAAAGGGATGTGACTAATCTAGTTGCGTCCCTTTATTGTTTTGTTCGAGTAGTAGTAAATTTGTAGTTTTGTAGGGTGGGCACTGCTCACAGAGGCTTTCGATACCTTCTAAATGAACTTTCTAACCAATACATTATCGATCTGATAGAAGTTGCTCAGGTTCTAGATGATGGGCGATGCCCACCCTACTAATTTCTAGAGATTTGAGATCTAGATAGCTAGAGAATTTTTTCTAATCCGTACACTAGGGATTTT
>JANNBD010000104.1:0-11777 GCA_031385105.1 Chamaesiphon sp. OTE_78_metabat_374 | reverse complement strand
CCCCAAACAAGTCGATAATCCGCTGCAAAAACGTTGACTTGCCGCAGCCGGAATCTCCAGCAACGCCAATTACTACCACACGATCTACCTTACTGGTCATAGCTATCCTCTTATATCTAAATTCTTTGTTAGTATTTAGTTCTATTTCTTTGATATCAGATTTTACCTTAATCCGCCCCACCATTGAACTAGCACATAGAACAATTTTTAAATCGATTTTTATGTCGATCCCAGTTGATTATCCCTCAAATCGGTGTCCAGATCGCGATTGATCGACTGAAGTTTGGTAAAATTCAATACACTCTATCCCGATTCTTACCTCTAAGATCGATCTGACTAATTTGGGGGCAATTGAGATTTAAAACAGTACTCCGTGAACATTATAGCTTTGATCGGATCAATCGATCGAGTCATTTTTGATCGATCAACGATGGTAAATTCCAGATATGTACTACAAAGAGTCAAGGTTCGTGAAATCAACCAATCTACTCTTGTGCAGTGGGGCACAGCTACGGTATTCTAGCTGGGATATGTCTATGGAGTGCAGATTGTCTGTACGTTGATTGTGCTAGTAACAGAAATCGTGCGCGATTTGCTGAAGTAACTTAAATTATAATTTTACCTATTTGGGTTCGGAGATATAAAATACCAATGTACAATCCAAGTCTGAGCAGTAGTGCTGGTAGCATATCAGCTAACAGTCGAATGTATGTCTATGAAGTCACAGGTCTACAGGATCGATCTGCTGATAGTGGCAACGGTAAAATTCGGGTTAGTGGCAGTCAGTTTTTCACCGTACCATACCGGAGAATGAATCAGGAAATGCGGAGAATTGCCAGCTTAGGCGGCAAAATTCTCAACATTCGTCCTCTGGGAGTCGCTGCCGAGCCAGCTTTTGTTGCCAGTGATGCGCCTGCTGCCGCCCCCGTCGAAGCTGTACCCACAGCAACTGCGGCACCTGCTGCCAAAAAACATGCAGATGTGCCAGTCAACATCTATCGTCCGAATGCTCCATTCGTGGGTAAATGCGTATCCAATGATGGACTTCTAGCCGAAGGCGGCATTGGCATGGTGCAACATGTCAAGTTTGATATCTCGGCTGGAGACTTGCGCTACTTTGAAGGACAGAGTATCGGTATCATCCCCCCAGGTAAGGATAATAAGGGCAAAAATCACAAAATTCGGCTGTATTCGATCGCTAGCACCCGTCACGGTGATGATATTGATGACAAGACCGTCTCTTTGTGCGTTCGCAAGCTAGAGTACAAAGACGAAAAAACTGGCAAAGAAGTTGAAGGTACTTGCTCGACCTTCTTATGCAACATCAAGCCTGGTGATGATGTCCAAATCACTGGCCCAACAGGGAAAGAAATGCTCCTACCTGAAGATCCTGAAGCAACAGTGATCATGATGGCAACTGGAACAGGGATCGCACCTTTCCGCGCTTACCTATGGCGGATGTTCAAAGACAACGAACGCAATGTTAACCCTGACTATCAATTCAAAGGTTTAGCTTGGTTAGTCTTTGGTGTAGCTACAACTCCCAACATTCTCTACAAAGGTGAACTCGAAGAAATTCAGGAGAAATATCCTGATAACTTCAAGTTGACCTATGCTGTAAGTCGTGAGCAGAAAAATGCTGAGGGTGGAAAAATGTACATCCAAGATCGGATCGCCGAAAATGCTGACGAGCTATGGTCATTGGTTCAACAAGAGAAAACTCACGTTTATATCTGTGGACTCAAAGGCATGGAAACAGGCATCGACGCAGCTCTGACTAATGCAGCAATTAAATCTGACGTAAAGTGGTCTGAGTACCGCAGCCAAATGAAACGTGCTGGTCGCTGGCACGTCGAAACTTATTAGAAATTGGGAGTTTACTTCTCCTGTTGGAGAGGCTATTGTCAGCAGTTTTGCTGACAATAGCCTCTATCTTGGCACAACCAAAAGTTGGGCCTAAACATGAATTATGCTCTTGTCTAGATAAGAGTTAGGAAGTGTGTTGGTAATTACGAATTATTTTCCTAATCACTACCCTCGAACTTCTAATGGTAAAATCGCATTAAACTGAGCAAACCTACGCATAAATAAGGATTGGTATCTATGTCATCAGCAGTAGAAGTTACAGACGGTTCTTTTAAAGAAGATGTCCTGGATAGTGAAATTCCAGTTTTAGTAGATTTTTGGGCACCTTGGTGTGGACCTTGTAGGATGGTTGGGCCTGTAGTTGACGAAATCGCCGCTCAGTATGAAGGCAAAATCAAAGTATACAAGCTCAACACTGACAACAATCCCAATGTTGCCAGTCAATATGGCATCCGCAGTATTCCCACCCTCATGATTTTCAAAGGCGGTCAAAAAGTTGATACTGTCGTTGGTGCAGTTCCCAAAGCAACTTTATCCAATACCGTCGAAAAATATCTGTAACCTTCCATACCAGTAGGAAAGATATCTCGGTTACAAGTGTCTGCGTCTCAGCCTAAAATAGGCTAGAGACGTTTTTTTATCAGGATTTGGAGGATTATAGGATTTTCAGGATTGGGTTGTTGGTGCTATCGCAGTTCTCCAGTCCTTACTTCGGCTGCGCTCAGTGCAAGCCAGTTCTCTAGTCTCCCAGTCTCCCATGCTCCCGCGCTCCCAACCCCAACTCCCAACTCCCAACTCCCCTATGGATTCACTATCTGCGCTCAAGAAAGACCTAATTGCTACGATCGATAGATTACCGACTATGGAGCATGGTAAGTGGATTCAACGCGCACTGGAGTCGATTCTAGAGCTAGCTGAGACGGAGATCGATAGGCTGGACTGGAAGATCTTGAGTGCGGCGGTGGGGGATATGGAACGGGCGTTTCAGATTTTTTATCCCTATCGACATATTCGCAAAGTCGCGGTGTTTGGCTCGGCACGGACATCTAACACTGCGATCGAATATCAGCTCGCCCATGATTTCGCTCAATTGATTACCCAGCAAGGCTTTATGACCATTACAGGTGCTGGGGGTGGGATTATGGCTGCTGCCAATGCTGGAGCCGGAGCCGAAAACTCTTTTGGCTTAAACATTCAGCTTCCCTATGAGCAGGGCGCGAATAAATATATTGCTGGCGATCCCAAATCGATCGCGTTTAAGTATTTTTTCACCCGTAAATTATTTTTCTTGCGCGAGAGTGATGCTGTCGCGCTATTTCCTGGTGGATTTGGCACTCAGGATGAGGCGATGGAGACACTGACACTGTGTCAGACTGGTAGGTATGGTCCCGTACCACTGGTGCTGATCGATCGACCTGGCGGTACTTATTGGCGCGACTGGGATAGCTATCTCCGCAAGAATCTGGCGGATCCAGGCTGGATCAGTGCCGAGGATCTAAATCTGTATACGATTACTGATGATATTCAGGTGGCGGCTGAAGTGATTCGGAATTTTTACCAGGTATATCATTCTAGCCGTTACGTCGGCGATGAATTTGTGATCCGGCTGAAGGTAGGGATTTGCGATCGGGACTTGGATTTCCTCAATCAAGAATTTGGCGATCTGATTGCTAGCGGAAAAATCGTGCAAACTACGGCTCTACCAGATGAATTAGAAGATCTGGCGGTAGCAGATTTACCGCGTCTAGTCTTCAAATTCGACAGGCGAGATTTTGGCAGGCTGTATCAGATGATTGGCAAAATCAATCAAATGGGTGGAGAGACATGTCTTGATACTCATCCTGAAGCAAAGTAATCACAAAAGAGGGTGTTTGGTAATAGTTACCAAACACCCTCTTTATTAATCTAGTGAACAAGGAGGGATTCGAACCCCCGACCTTCTGATCCGTAGTCAGAAGCTCTATCCACTGAGCTACTTGTCCTCGCTCGTTTCTAACAATATCATGTTTTCTTCAAAAATGGAAAACTAAAAAGGCCTGAGTACTTACTCAGACCTTTTTTAGTTTAAATTAGTGGGCAAGGAGGGATTCGAACCCCCGACCTTCCGGTTCGTAGCCGGACGCTCTATCCACTAAACTACTCGCCCTAACCAGTTAACAATACTAACACACTTGAGCTAATTATGCAAAACTCTGTCGATCAAACCCAATCTCAGTCAGCCGAACAACTTACCCATTTGAATGATCGCGGTGAAGCGATGATGGTAGATGTATCTGACAAATCTATTACCAAACGGACTGCTGTGGCTGGCTGTCAGGTGCGGATGTCCCTGGCAACGCTAGAAGCAATCCTGGCAGGTAATGCTCCCAAAGGTGATGCTCTCGGTACCGCGAGGATTGCAGGCATCATGGCGGCGAAGCAGACAGCAAATCTGATTCCGCTCTGTCATCCGCTCCCTTTGAGTAAGGTGGCGGTAGAATTGACCCCAGATTTAGAGTTGCCAGGATTCCAGATTCGATCGACGATCACGATCAAAGCTGAGACTGGAGTGGAGATGGAAGCCTTGACTGCGGTATCGATCGCCGCTCTGACGCTGTACGATATGGCAAAGGCTCTAGAAAAGTCGATGCAAATCGAAAATATTCGGCTAATTAGCAAGACTGGCGGGAAATCGGATTTTGTGAATGGGTAAGGGGGACTGGGGGACTGGGGGACTGGGAGCAAACTTTTTCATAAGCCCAAAGCCTAAAGCCCAAAGCCTAAAGCCTATCTTCAAGATCGACTAACTCAGGTTAAAATAGAACTACTCGATCCTGCGTTCCTTTCCCCTTCCCATTGTGAAAAAACGGGTTACTCTGACTTTCCCCAAACGTGCCATTCAGATGCCAGTGGCGTATCGATTGGCAAAAGATTTTAACGTTGCGGCAAATATTATTCGCGCTCAGGTAGCCCCCAACCAGATTGGGAAGCTGGTAGTGGAGCTATCTGGCGATATTGATGAGCTAGATGCTTCGATCGAATGGATGCGTTCTCAGGGCATCCAAGTCTCAACAGCAAATAAGGAAATCTTCGTCGATGAGGATGTCTGTGTGGACTGTGGGCTATGTACTGGAGTATGTCCCACAGAAGCTCTCAATCTCGATCCTGAGACATTTAGGTTGAATTTTACTCGATCGCGTTGTATTGTTTGTGAACAATGTATTCCCACTTGTCCAGTTGGGGCAATTTCGACCAATTTATAAATGAAGTAGGTTCTGATTTCGATTCAGCAAATTTGTATGTACTAATATTAATCGCAATACGCAATCGATCGTCATCATTAATACACGTTAATTAGTCAGTATTACAGAATATTTTGAGTGTCAAGAGTCTAAAGCTATCCAGCCTTAGGCTCTTTTTGTAATGATTTATACTCGCAGGTATTTTTTGTAATTTTCTTTTGGATATGCGATCGTTCTAGAAGCTGTCATGGGCATTATAAGAGGAGAAAGATTAATCCTTTAATTAATAATTTTTAATCAGATGACATTACAACCAAGCTGTAATTTAGATGATTGTAAGAACATAATAATGTTGGCGACAAGAGAAACAAGTGGAGAATTAGCTCCGATATCGTAACGTATGATAGTGCAATATGAATCTATACTTGAGATGTATCAAAAGGAGAAGGATGCGGACAAATCTCAAATCGAAATATATAAGATTAATACTGATACATACAAGTCCCAACTTGAAGCGTATAAAACTAGCATTGACACATATAAATCTCAGTTAGATGAATACAAAGAAAAATCAAAAAAGGAGAAAATTAAAGCTGGAGCTTTGTGCGGTGCCATTGGATCTATTTTGACCGCATTGATTGGTGTGTATAATACTCAATGGAAAACCAACACAGATAATTTCACAGGCATAAAAAAAGAGTTCTCAGATGCTCTCAAAGATATTGAAAGCACAGACAAACAGAAGATAATTAATGCAATTGGAGTAATAGAAAGACGCAAAGACGAGATATTTCAAAAAGAGCCTAAGCAACAGTGGTTAACAGTATTTACAATAGCGAGAGTGATTAAAAATAACTCAGTAATTGATAAGAAATCTCAATTACCAGTAGACTATGGATCTATTGCCAAAGAAAATATTCAGAGGCTTGTAGATATTATAAAATTTGAAAATATAAAAGATGTAGGCTTCGACATAAAAGGTAGGCCAACAGACGATACAGGTATTATTAGTTTGTCAAATGCTTATTTGTATAACATCGATTTTTCAAAAGCAAAATTATCCAGAACTAGCTTTAACGGCAGTGTTTTGAACAGAGCTAACCTAACAGATGCTAAACTAAAAGGATATTTTTTTACAGGTACAAACTTAAGGAATGCAGACATGTCCAGAGCGGATTTATCAGAATCTTCTCTATACGATAAATCTGGTCGGACAAGAACTAATCTTATTGGTACAGTAATAACGGGTGCTAATCTAACAAATTCAAAGTTACGTGGAGCGAGACTTTTCAAGAGAGAGGAAAAGAAACTGGAATCATTCGATAGAATAGCAGATGCTTGCAATTGGTATCAAGCAGAATATGATAAAGAAATATCAGATAGATTGGGGCAGAGTAAGAGAAAGAAAATATCTGATTCAAGAGAGGAATGTCAAAAGTTCTGAGATATAAAATAGAGTTTGTAGGTTGGGTAGCGCGAGAGCGAAACCCAACATCCATACAAGCACCCTAGAAATGTTGGGTTTCATTCTTCAACCCAACCTACCCGAAAATATCTACGCTCACTCAACATCCGATAAGCGACCTTCGATCGGTTCATACTCATCTTCAAGTAACCAGAGCTGGGCCTGATCGTAACTGTCACAATGCTTAATTAGCTTGTATTGTTCAGCAGGATCAAGAATCTGACAGCGACCCGATTCATCGCCCAATAGCATCAGCAAAGAAGGTGGCGATTGCATTGGATCGATCCAAACTTCCAGAAAGTTCCAGCTACTCTTTGCTGTGTCGAGTGCGGGGGATGGGATGGTATTTGTCGTCTGCATTAATCTTTATCTCACCATAAAATAAAGGGATAATAAAGCCATCAGGGTCAATTCGGATACCGATTCGATCGATAAACATTAATCCATAACGATCATAGCCTCTGGCAAAACCTGTGTGGATGCCTGCCACTATGATAGCCTGAGTGACTCCTGGCAGAGCATCTTCGCCAGGAGACAACCTACCAAAAAATATTCATGCTCACGTTAGCCGATGTGAGCAGATCTGCTATGAACTAGCAGTAGCAGCAACCTTTACAGTAGCTGAACTTCTAACTTTGAGAATAGCTTGAATTACCCGATCGAGTTCTGCGTCGGTGAGATTAGAACCAGAAGGTAAACATAGTCCTCGATCGAATAGATCTTCGGAAACCTCGCCACCAAAGCACTCACAATCTTTGAACACTGGTTGCATGTGTAAAGGCTTCCAGACTGGACGAGCTTCAATCTGCGCGTCAGCCAGTGCTAGTCGCACCTGTTCCCGATCCGCGCCAAAAGCGGCTGGATCGATCGTTAAACAGGTCAGCCAGCGAGTCGAAAGACCCCAAGCTGCTTCTGGCATAAATTTGATTCCAGGAACATCACCTAAAGCGTGCTCATAGACTTCGCAATTGTGTCGTCTGGCGGCGACTCGATCTTTGAGTACCATCAGTTGTCCTCTGCCGATGCCTGCTAGGACATTGCTCAGACGGTAGTTGTAGCCGATTTCGGAGTGTTGATAGTGGGGAGCTGGATCCCGTGCTTGTGTGGCTAGGAACTTGGCTTTGGCTGTCATGTTTGGATCTTCTGACACCAACATGCCACCACCAGAAGTGGTGATAATTTTATTTCCATTGAATGAAAAAATGCCGATTTTACCAAAGGTACCAGGAGAACGACCTTTATAAGTTGCACCCAAAGCTTCTGCGGCATCTTCAATCATCGCTACGCCGTAGTGATTGCAAGCTTTGAGAATCGGATCGATGTCCGCACTTTGACCATATAAGTGGACAAGGATCACTGCTTTTGGCAGTTTGCCCAATTTTGCTTTTTGCTCCAGGGCAGCTACCAACAGATTTGGATCCATGTTCCAAGATATGCGATCGCTATCGATGAATACAGGCTTGGCACCCAAATACGCGATGGGATTGGCACTCGCCGCAAAAGTCAGACTAGAACAAAACACTTCATCTCCAACTCCGACACCAACTAGCTTGAGAGCCAAATGGAGCGCAGCCGTACCAGAGCTAACCGCCGCCGCATTAGTAGAACCGACTGTTTTGCAGAATTCTCGCTCGAAACCATCAACATGAGGACCAACGGGAGCAATCCAATTGGTTGCAAAGGCTTCGGTCACGAATCGGTGTTCGTGATCGCCCATGTGTGGAGTTGAAAGTAAAATGGGTTTTGTCATTGCCGGAGATGTAGGAGTAGATGAAGATCGAGCAATTTTACTCGATCGCTAAATTTTTCAATCACGCGACGAGCCTCTCAGTATGATTATACCCAAATTAATTTTGATTTCGATCATCTTGACAACAGTTACTAAATTGAGTGTAGCCATTATCTAGAAACCCAATCCTCTCGCTCCCTGGTAAAAGATAAAGCTGGCAATCCAAGCTAGCCCCAGCGACCAAAACACGCCAATCAGCGCAAATTTTAGACTCTTTGATTCGGCTTTGATTACTGCTACTGTCGATAAACAGGGCACGTATAATAATGTAAACAACATAAAGCTGTACGCCTGTACCCAGTCGATTTCGCGCGCGATCGCACCTGCTAATCCCGCATCCTGTTCGGTGGCATAAATTACTGCTAACCCACCCAAAACAATCTCTTTGGCGATAAATCCAAAAATCAAGGCAACTGAGAGTTTGGGATTGATGCCAATTGGCCCTAGAATCGGCTGTAAAGCTTGACCGATTGCTCCAGAGATAGTTCCGGCACTGGCAGGTTCAACGTTGGTAGGCAGGTTATTGCACAGCCAGATCGCCACCACTCCAAAAATAATAAATTTCCAGGCAAATCGCAGAAAATGTCTAGTCTCACCCCAAGCTCGCAGCAGCATTTGCTTGACAGTGGGGAACCGATAGGGTGGTAATTCGAGAATTAGCGGTTCTTGATTGGGATACTTGCCTTTGAAAATAAATGCAGTCAGAATCGCCGCTGCAAAGCTGAGTAAATACAGGCTAAATAATACTAACGGCGCGACACTAGCACTAAATAACGCCGTCGTCATAAAGATAAACACGTTCAGCCGTGCCGAGCAGAGCGAAAATGGAATCACCAGCATCGACAGTAGCCGCAGAGCCGGAGAGCGCATCACCCGCAACCCCATAATTGCAGGCACATTGCAGCCAAAGCCCATCAATGACATCACAAACGATCGACCATCTAAGCCCAATCGTTCCATGAAAGCATCCATCAAGTAAGCCGAGCGGGATAGGTAGCCACTGTCCTCAACGATCGCCATACAGATGAAAAATATCCAAATTACGGGCAAAAATGCCGCCACCGTTGCCATCCCGCCATAGATGCCATCAATTAGCAGATCGTGAGGGAACTTCGGTAGTGAACTGAGTAACGGCTCAATTGCAATATTCTTAAACCATTCCACTAGCGCGTTTAATCCATCTTGGATCGGCTTGCCAACGGTATAGACAACCTGAAACATCAGATACATCAAACCAAAGAAAATTGGCAACCCCAAGACTGGATGAAGCAGCACTCGATCGAGTTTAGTCGTCAACGTATCTTTAAATGCATCCGATACTTGAAAACCATCCTGGAGTAATGCGCCCATTTCCGCTGCAAACTCAGCATCAGTGACTAAGTTATTTTCGACTTTACCCGCCAATACTGGCTCTGCTTGATGACTCAATTCCAGCGCAATTAGGTTGCGTGCCTGACTATAGCCCTGTCCATATTTGGCACTGATTGGCAGCACCGACATCCCCAAATGCCGCGAGATTTGTTCTGGCTCGATCTGGACTCCAAATTTTGGAGCTTCATCTGCCATGTTCAACAGTAGTAACGCTGGTAAACCCAGATGCTTGATTTGCAGCGCGAGACTAATTTGGCGATCGATCTGCGTCGTGTTGAGAATAATAATGACTAAATGGACTGGATTAGTCTCCAGAAATCTGCGGACTACCTCCTCATCTTCGGAAAAGCCCCGTAGATCGTAAATTCCTGGCAAATCCACTACTTGGGTTTCCTGCTGCCCTAGTTTAATCTTGGCGGCTAGCAAATCCACCGTAATTCCTGGCCAATTTCCAATACTCGCATTGGCACCTGTCAACCGATTGAAGAACGTCGATTTGCCAGTGTTGGGCATTCCCAGCACCGCAATTTGTTTCAATCCTGCTGTGCTCACAACATCTAATAGCGGACTACCATCTGGATTGCACTTATTGCAGTTAATTGAATTGGTCATTTTTTAGATTTAGTCACTAAACAAATATCTGAGGCCTAATCATACCGATCTGAATCAAGCCAGACTTCCGATCCCCTAAAGCATAGAGCACCAAGTCCTAAAGCCTAATCAGGACGTACTTGAATTGTTCTGGCATCACAACGACGCATAATTACTTCAGTGGTGCCAATTCTGACATGTAGTGGCCCACCCAACCAGGCTTTACGGATCACCGAAATTTGCTTGCCGACCCGAAAGCCTAACGCCTGTAGTCTTTGCTCTAGAGCAGTTTCAGTACTTAGTCCTAAGATTGAAGCTGTGGTTCCGAGGGGTAAGATACTGAGTTCTGCCAATGACATTCGATTTTCCTGCTGATAATTAGTTGCGCTTAGAGTTGAAAATTTTGGAAGGAGCTAACCTGTTGTGATAAAGCCAGTCGGTGATCGTAACCCAGCTTTTCCTGTTTCTAAATTCTGGATGAACTGCTGGATAATCAATTAAACACTCATTAATTGAGTTTATCTATAATCTTAGGCTCTTGTGATAACTGATGTCAATAATAAAAGCTTGAGATCTGAATCAACGCAAATCGAGCATCAGAGCCGTAAGTCTTTGATGTCATAATGGGCAATGTAAAGTTGTCAATCAAGGAAAAGCCAGCCATGAGCACTCAATCGCCAATACCTGTCGTCGTCAATGGGGCTACGGGGAAAATGGGGCTAGAAGTAATTAAAGCCGTTGCTAACGCCCCAGACATGGTGTTAATGGGCGCGATCGATCGCAATCCCAAATTTCAGGGTGAAGATATCGGTGAGATTGCTGGCTGTGGCGCATTGGAAATCCCCGTCATGAATGACATGCAGGCGATTTTGGCAATGGCATCCCAGGAAAAAGAACCTGCGGTGATGGTCGATTTTACCCATCCTGATAGTATCTACGAAAACGTTCGATCGGCGATCGCTTATGGTGTGCGCCCCGTAGTTGGTACCACTGGATTGAGTACTACCCAAATCCAAGAACTCGCCGAATTTGCCGACAAAGCTAGTACTGGCTGTCTAATTATCCCTAATTTCTCGATCGGGGTGATCTTAATGCAGCAAGCAGCTATTCAAGCCGCTAAATTCTTTGAGCATGTCGAAATTATTGAACTCCACCACAACCAAAAAGCCGATGCCCCCAGTGGTACCGCGATCCAGACTGCTCAATTATTGGGCGAACTTGGCAAAACCTTCAACCCGCCCAGTGTCACCGAGTCCGAGAAGATTGCTGGTGCGCGGGGCTGCATCGCTGATGAAAATATCCGCATTCACAGTGTCCGGCTCCCTGGCTACATCGCCCATCAAGAAATTATCTTCGGTGCTCCAGGCGAAATTTACCTGCTTCGCCACGACACTACCAACCGCTCCTGCTATATGCCTGGAGTCCTCCTCGCTATCCGTAAGATTTTGGGACTAAAATCCCTAGTGTACGGATT
>JANNBD010000057.1:0-2158 GCA_031385105.1 Chamaesiphon sp. OTE_78_metabat_374 | reverse complement strand
AAGAGCGCGTGCGATTCAACGTATGACCGACTTCAATATATTTCCCAACTCCGAACTTCCAACTCCCAACTCCCAACAATGAACTCCCAACTCCCAACAATGAATTGGCAAGAAATCTCCGGTAACTGGGTTTACATCCCGCGTCAGCCTCGTGCAGTAGTCCATTTTCTGGGCGGTGCATTTGTGGCGGCGGCTCCACATATTACTTATCGACTGTTGTTGGAAGATTTGGCACAGCAAGGATATGCTATCGTTGCGACACCGTTTATCAATACATTCGATCATCGATCGATCGCTAGTGATGTCTACAATAGTTTTGAAGATACCTTAGAACTACTTCAAGATCGGCGGTATTTGTCCAAAGATTTGCCAATTTATGGCGTAGGGCACAGTATGGGCTGTAAGCTTCAGCTCATGATTGGCAGTATGTATGATGTCAATCGCAAGGGAAATATTCTGATCTCATTCAATAATTTCTCGGCTCGAGATGCCGTGCCATTGATGGGGCAAATGCCCGCAGAACTGAATCTAGAATTTTCGCCTAGTCCCCAAGAAACCCTCGATCTAATCGCTGATTACTATGATGTGCGGCGCAATCTAATTGTCAAATTTAGTAACGATACGATCGATCAGTCCTATACTCTGGGTCAAACGCTCAAAAGTATTGATCCCAAGATGGTTTCGACTCAGATTATCAATGGTAGCCACCTGACACCTTTGGGACAGGATTTCCAAGTTCAACTCACACCCCAATTCTTCACCCCCTTTGATGCAATTGGTCAATGGATCAAGCAAGAAGTGCATCGCGACTTGCACCAGCTTAAGCGCGAGATGCTGGATTGGCTCGATCCCGTTGCGAGTAGATAGCTAATCTACTCCAATTGGAAACATGGCGAATAGAATTATCGTCACAGGTGTTATTGTCAAGAAATATTTACTAATTACTTCATGATTAAACCGTTGGTTTTACTCTCTTTGAATCTAGGTATTGCCTTAGGATTCAATCAGCAAGCACCCCTGAGGTTAACGGCTGAACCTGCTGCAAATATCCAAGCCAACCAGAGTACTGCCAATTATGAGGCAAGTCCAGTGGGCTTTGATGACCAATTGTGGGGCAAGACTGGTGATAAAGCGGCGATGCTCAAATCGATCGACAATAGCCTTCGTTATTTAGAAACACCAGCAGCTACCAAAGCATACCAAAACTATGTAGTCCAGGGAATTAGTCGCGACAGGGTTCAGCGTTCTCTCGTCAGATTCCGTCAATTAGTCACAACTACTAACTCTGCTGCCGATCTCCAAGCAGCGGTGAAAAAAGAATTTTCCTTCTATCAGTCGGTTGGCAAGGATAACAAAGGTACCGTGACATTTACGGGCTACTACGAGCCAATTTATCAAGCTAGCCGTAAGCAGACGGCTGAATATAAGTACCCAATTTACAAATTACCTGCTGACTTTGCCAGTTGGAAAGATCCGCAGCCTGAACGTGTAGCGTTAGAGGGTATGGATGGTCTCCAAGGCGCGACAGGGCCAATGGCGGGAAATGAGATATTTTGGATGAAAGATCGATTTGAGGTGATCCTCGTGCAGATTCAGGGTTCGGCAGAACTCAACCTCACTGATGGTAGTAAAACTACCGTCGGATTTGCTGGAGGTACCAATTTTGCCTACAGCAGCATCGGGAAAGAACTCGCCAAAGACGGTAAGGTAACGCCTAGCCAGCTCACACTCCCTGGCATCATCGGTTATTTTCGGGACAATCCCAAGGAATTGGACGTTTATATTCCCCGCTACAAACGGTTTGTCTTCATGAAGGAAACTTATAACGGTGCGGCAATGGGTAGTATTAATGTGCCAGTTACCGCAGAACGATCGATCGCTACAGATAAGTCGATGATGCCTCCAGGCGCACTGGCTCTAGTCCACACCCAACTACCCTACTCCACTGGTCGAGCGATCCAACAAAAATTGGTCAGTCGCTATGTCTTGGATCAAGATACAGGTAGTGCAATTACTGGCCCTGGGCGGGTAGACTACTTCATGGGTACTGGTAAAATTGCTGGAGATCGTGCTGGTGTCACAGGCGGCCCAGGGTATCTTTATTATCTGTTGTTGAAGAGCTAGGGGTTGAATTGATAGTTGATAGTTGATAATTGGG
>JANNBD010000026.1:0-3011 GCA_031385105.1 Chamaesiphon sp. OTE_78_metabat_374 | reverse complement strand
CTTGGCTGAAGCTTTTGATAACGCTGTTAGTGAATCTACAAAAACTTGTACCCCCGTAAACGCTTGAGCACTAAATTGGGGTGGTTCTTTCTTGTACTGCGCCAGATAAGCATCCCTAAAAGCTTTATTCAGTGCATTCGGTTGTGAGGGATTATAAGCCTGGGCAATCAAGATGCCATCGCAGAGCTTTTTACAGACCGGAAATAGATTAGAAGTATTCAAACCATTACCACCAATAATCAACCCTTTATAGCCCAGTTCGCGCAATTGTCGGACAAGATTACCACCATCGGCGGCTAATCCAGAAACGATTACTAAATCCGGTTTGGCATTCATCCCCGCTGTTGCTTGAGATTGAAAATCGGTATCAGTAGTTTGAAATTTTTGAACGGTGGCTAGTTCTAATTTCTGGTCTTTAACTGTCTGCTGAAAAATTTCGGTTTCAGACTTACTAAAAGCATCGTTTTGGGCATAGAATACCGCAACTTTTTTAAGCTGGGGATTAATTTTCAGGGCTGCTTTAACCGCATTTGGCGCAACTACCGCAACTGGAGCTGATACCCGCGCGACAAAATCACCAATTTCGGGAATTCCCTTGGCAGTATTTGAGGGGCCAAGTACAGGGACTTTGGCGCGATCGGCGATCGGATCGGCACTAAAAGCTTGCTGGGACAAGGTGGGGCCGACAATGCCCACAACTTTATCGCGGTTAATTAGGGTTTGAAAGGCGTTAATTGCCCCCTGTTCGTCACCTGCCGTATCCTGCAAGACTAACTTAATCGGTGTGCCATTGACACCACCTCGATCGTTAAAATATTTCTCGGCTAATTTAGCTCCAGCCACTTGTTCTTGACCCAGTAGAGCCACATTACTAGTCTGAGCAACGGCAATCCCGATCGGAATACTTCCACCAGTGCTGGAGGCATTTTCGCTGGGCGTGGGCGCATTACTACTTGTTGTATTGCAAGACGTTAGCAGTCCGAGCAACCCAATTGACAGTACAAACCGGAACCAAATTGACATTACAATTACTCCACTCAATTCACCATCATCGATCTATACCATATTTCTCGATCGAGAAATTCTCACCTAGCCTAGATAAGCTTGACGCACCCTTTCATCTGCTAAAAGGTCTGCCGCAGCTCCTGAGAGGGTAATTTCTCCAGCTTCTAGGACATAACCTCGATCGGCAATTTGGAGCGCGATATTGGCATTTTGTTCAACCAGCAAAATTGTCACACCCTGGGTGCGGAGCTGGGTAATAATCCCAAAGATTTCTTTGACGATCGATGGGGCTAAACCCAAGCTCGGTTCGTCTAGCAGCAATAGTTGAGGGCGGCTCATCAGGGCGCGGGCGATGGCCAGCATTTGCTGCTCACCGCCGCTGAGAGTGCCAGCTAGCTGATGGCGACGTTCTGCCAGTCGGGGGAACTGCTGAAACTGGAGTTCTAGATCGGATTTAATTCCCAGTCGATCGTGACGACAATAGGCTCCCAATGTCAGATTATCGAGAACTGTTTGTTTCGCCAGGACTCGTCTACCTTCTGGGCTGTGGGCAATCCCCATTTTGACGATCGAATGAGCATAGTTACGAGTAATCTCGCGCCCGTTGTACAGAATCTGGCCGCTACGAGATTTGACAGTTCTAGAAATAGCTTGCAGTGTGGTACTCTTCCCCGCACCGTTTGAGCCAATTAGGGTGACAACTTCGCCCTGATTTACGATTAAATCTAGGTGTTGCAGAGCTTGAATTCCCCCGTAATTTACATACAGGTCTTTGATTTCGAGAATTGGTGGTAAATATGGCACGATCTCTGACATGTTGTTTTGCTGACTGATAGAATACCAACGATTGAAATCGTTGCTAGTGTTGCAAAGTCCGCCTACGCGGACTAGTTTATTAGTCCGCGTAGCGAAAAGTGCGGTCTTGGGGTTTCCCCAAGTAGAGCACCTTTTCAAGACAGGCGGACTTCGTAATACGAGCGGCGGTTTCTAACCGCTGAGGTTATCGCCACTGGGATTAATTATTCACTGCCTAAATAAGCTTCAATTACCGCCGGATCGTTGCGGACAAGTTCGGGATTGCCCAGGGCAATTAATTGACCAAAATCTAGTACGGCAATGCGATCGCACAAACCCATTACTAGCGGGACATGGTGCTCAATTAACAATATAGTGAGATCAAACTGCTGTTGAATTTGCCGGATAAAGTCGCTCAATTGTCCCTTTTCACTCGGATTCATCCCCGCTGCGGGTTCATCTAGTAGCAAGATTTGAGGCTGTAATGCCAGCGCACGAGCAATTTCCAGCCGTCGCCTGTCACCATAGGCAAGGTTATTTGCCGAACCAGAGGCTCGATCGGCTAAACCGACTAATTTAAGTAATTCATGCGATCGATTTCTAATTTCAGCTTCTTCGGTGGGAGTAGGTGGTAGATTGAAAATTCCTTGAACTAAACCACTGCGAGTCTGGAGATGATGGGCGATCATCACGTTTTCTACAACTGATAGATTCCCAAACAGCCGAATATTTTGGAATGTCCGCGCAATCCCCCGTTTAGCGATTTGAAATGGTCGGAGGCGGGAGATATCTGTACCTTGATGCAACATCTGCCCACTCGATGCCGGAATCAATCCCGTCATCAAATTAAATGTGGTGGTCTTACCCGCACCATTGGGGCCAATTAAACCAAATATCTCCCCCTTATTGACAGCAAAAGAAACATCATTAACTGCTACTAGTCCACCAAAACGGCGGGTGAGCTTTTCGGCACAGAGGACAATATCAGGCTGGGGGGCGGTGGCTTCCATCGATCGAACGTTAGGCGTGAATTGCTTGATTGGCCACTACATATTAGTCCAATACTCGATCGATCTCACAGTGTCTCCCAACGTTCTGCTTTTACCAGCAATTCAGCTTGATGTCGTGCGGCGTTTTTCCGCAGGCTGCTAGTGGTAATTTACCTCTGTCTCTGTTCCAGTTGGATTTGTGGCTGTACTGCTACCTTAAAA
>JANNBD010000169.1:0-7209 GCA_031385105.1 Chamaesiphon sp. OTE_78_metabat_374 | reverse complement strand
ACTTTGCGGACTCGATCGCTACTACCGACTAGAATTGAAGGATCGCCAGCGCGTCTGTCGCCATAGACGACTTTAATTTCTTTGCCAGTGACTTGTTTAGCGGTTTCGATTACTTCCTTGACGGAGTAACCATTGCCATTGCCTAAATTAAATACCTGACTGTCGCCGTCTGCGAGTAAATAAGCAAGTCCCAATACGTGGGCAGCAGCTAAATCCTGAACGTGGATATAGTCCCGAATGCAGGTACCATCAGGCGTAGGATAGTCAGTACCATACACAGAAATATGCTCCCGTTTGCCCATTGCTGCAAATAACACGAGGGGAACTAAATGAGTCTCAGGCGTATGATCTTCACCTAAACGACCCAGAGGATCGGCTCCAGAGGCATTGAAATACCGAAACCGCACTGATTTGAAGTTGTGGGCTGTATCAAAGTCAGAGAGGATATTCTCGACCATCAGCTTGCTCGTCGCGTAGGGACTAATTGGTGCAAAAGGACAATCTTCAACAATCGGCGTGCTTGCCGGAATACCATACACCGCGCAGGTGGAGGAGAATACTAACTTGTGAATATCTGCCGCCCGCATCGCTTCGATCAGATTCAGTGTCCCGATCACATTGTTTTCATAATACATGCCTGGTTTCTCGACCGATTCACCTACCGCAATATATGCGGCAAAGTGCATCACAGCATCGATCTTGTGAGTCGCAAAGACTCGATCGAGTGAAGCACGATCGCGAGTATCACCGATGAATAATTCTACGCCCAACACACTATCGACTAATTCTTGATGTCCGTACTCTAAGTTATCAAAAATTACGACATTATAGCCCGCTTGTTTTAAGGCTAAGACGGCGTGGGAGCCAATATATCCTGCTCCACCTGTTACTAAAATTGTTGACTTTTGCTCGGACATCTGGATTAGTTAATAAGTTTATAGAGGCACTAGCCTAGTGTACCCACACACCAAGGTAGAGGTTGGATAATAAGAGTAATCAGCTTGATATTAGACTTACTATTTTTATGGAAATTATTCGGATCGCTGTTTTATCAGACAATTATATTTTCTTGATGATCGATCGAGCGCGCAAGATTGCCGCAGTTGTCGATCCGGCGGAAGCTGCACCAGTCCTGGCTGAACTCGATCGTCAGCAAGTCGAACTAGTCGCCATTTTCAATACTCACCACCACGGCGATCATGTCGGTGGTAACAAGGAATTGATCGCTGCATTTCCCAATCTCTGTGTCTATGGGGGTGCCGAAGATCGGGGGCGAATTCCTGGACAGCAGGTATATTTAGTCGATGGCGATCGAGTCCAGTTTGGCGACTATACGGGTCAGGTCCTATTTATCCCTGGACACACTCGCGCTCACATTGCCTACTATTTCGCCCCAATTGACAGCGACGTTTCAGGCGAATTGTTCTGTGGCGACACAATCTTTGCAGGTGGCTGTGGTCGCCTATTTGAAGGCACTCCAGCCCAAATGGTCGGATCGATGACTAAATTGCGGCAGTTACCAGACAACACGCGGATCTGGTGCGCCCATGAGTATACGCTGGGCAATCTCAAATTTGCCGTTACCGTTGACCCCGACAATCAAGAACTGGCACAGCGACTAGTTAATGTTACAGTCGATCGGCAAAATCTGATTCCCACAGTCCCTACTTTAATGGGCATTGAAAAGCGAACTAATCCCTTCTTGCGGTGGGATGTAGCGGCTCTTCAAACTAGTGTAGCTAGCCATGATGGAGTCGAAACCTTCGCCAAAATTCGCGGTCGTAAAGACCAATTTTAAGCGACTTTGTGGTTTAGAAACCGGAGTTCTAGTCCCATGATTTAACCTAAGCTGCTACCTATAGAACGCCTACGATTATTGGCGGAGCCTTCCCGTAGGGTAATCGTGGCTAATGTTGCAAAGTCCGCCTGTCTTGAAAAGGTGCTCTACTTGGGGAAACCCCAAGACCGCACTTTTCGCTACGCGGACTAGCTTATCAGTCCGCGTAGGCGGACTTTGCATTACGAGCAGCGGCGTTTTTATTCTCCTGGGGGAGAGGCTCCGCCAACGGGGGTTCCCCCCGAATAAAAAAACGACAAGACAGCGGTTTCTAACCGCTGAGATTGTAGGTAGCAACTTGGGTTAATTAAGGAGGATTAAAACTCTGATTTCCGCTTTAATTCACAGCTAGTTTAAAGCAGCTTTGATTTCGCTAACAGCACGTTTGACATCTAGCATTAGTAAGCCTTGTTTTGCAGAGTGGTTTGCCAATACCAGCAATACCGCATCTTCACCACAACCCATCAGGATACCGTAACCATCAGTACCTTCAACCATGATTTTTTCGACGGTACCACGTGCTAGTTCTTTACCAATTCGCTCACCGAGGGAGAGCATTGCCGCAGACATTGCCGAAGTCTTTTCCTCGTCCATAGTGCCAGGTAGACTAGATGCTAAAGGCAAGCCATCTGGAGATACTAATGCTGCACCTTGAACATCAGAAGTACCAGACACAAAGTTCTGTAGAATTCCACCGATCGTACTTACACCCATGATTTTTTCCTGTTTATGATTAATTTAGTTAGCTTGAGAATTTGAGACTGAGCAGGTTGGTTATTAGTTAGTCAACGATGGTAAATTCAAAGACATCATTAGCACCACCGCGCAAAACGGATTCTGTATGGATGCCACGTAATTTTTTACTAGTGATTTCACTGATTGCGCCCCAAACGGCACCCATCGTAAAAGTACACTTGCGATCGGATCCTTGAGGTTCGCCAGCAGAGCAGAGAGTTTCAGAACAATAAACTTTGATCACATCGCCCTCTTGAACGATTTTATCAACAACAGTTAAATGAGTGCCTGCAAGACCAATTGCCTCATTTAACTTAGCGGCAATGATGCTCAAGTCCTGGGTAGCCCCAGATAAATTCAAGGCTTTGCTTAAGTTTTTACCACGTTCGCGACCAGCAGCAAGTAAAGCAATTGCAGTTGCTTTTTCGCCGAGAGCTTCTTCCATTCCAGTAATAACTGATTTGAAACAAACGATGCTGCTAAATTGACCTAAGTTTGGACGAGATGCGAGTTTGTTAGACATATTGACAATTCGAGATAGAGTGGCGAGACAATAGATTATCTATTCAGTCGATTAAGTCTTGATAACCTAATTTTATTGTTCCCACTTAAATTCAAGATCTCACTATTTTAGAAAATATTAATTAGAATATAAAAATTTAATTTGACTAGCAAAAAATAATAATCAGAGCAGATTCAATCGATTGAATCTGCTCTGATTATTATGAAGTATTGAGATCTTAAACTGTGAATATATTGACCGAATTTCAGATTTAATGTTGTTAATTAGAAACTATTTCATTTGCTCGATCGTATCGCGCAGTTCTACTAAGTGATTGTTAAATACTTCGAGTGCAGCATCCAACACTTTAAAAATAGCTGGATCGCAAATCGAATAAAAAACAAAATTGCCTTGCTTCCGAATTTTTACGAGATTGAGCCGACGCATTACAGCTAACTGTTGTGAGACAGAGGAAGCATCTACTTCTAAATACTGAGATATGTAGTTGACATTTTGTTCACCCGATCTCAAAGTATCTAGAATCTGAATCCGGATCGGATTTGACAGTACTTTGAAAAAGTCTGCTTTGAAGTAACTGGGCTGAAAAGGCATGTTTGTCTCTCTCTATCTTCAAAGTTTTGCATATAGCTAAACACTAAAATTATAACGTTTAGATAACATTTGTTTGAAACAGATGCTACTTAAACATTAACTTTAATCGGATCAATAAGTAAGAATACTACGTTATTACTTTATGTGTTGCGATATTATTTTGTAGATGAAGATACCTTACTATGCCCAATTAGATCAAAAAATCAACATTTGCTCAATTTTAATTCAGAGATTACCTTGGGATAGGATCCGCCTACACATCAACCAAATAATCTACATGATGGGCTTCGGTGCGATCTGGGATTTCCAGTCGATCTTCATAGCGATAGATCGCAGCACTGGGTACGGGATGTTGGCGATCTTTGTTTTGGGCTAATACCTGAGCCATCGGTACTTCGAGATAGACGATCCGAATTCGGGCATGATAAGCAGCAAATAGCTGAATCAAGCCCAGTCGAGTCGGTTTGACAATATTAGTGGCATTCCAAATAAATGATGTCTGAGTCTGAAGATATCCTTTGGCAAGATTCTTGGCGGCGCGAATGATCTCGCCTTGCTCGCCTGTGGGCAAAATTCCCATCGTTTGGCGCAATGTATCCAGGGATACAACTGGTAGATCTGGATAATTTTGCTCAATCCAATAATCCTTACCAGTACCAGGTAATCCACACATCAGGATAACTTCCAATCGCGTATCATCATAAGCGGCATAAGTCGGATCTGAATTATCTTTATTAAAATAAACAAACCGACTATGATCTGAATCAAAAGCATAAGGCTTGTCAAAACAATCGTACTCACGACAAAATTCTCGAAAGAACTCGATCGTTTCCAATAATCGTGGGCGATCTTGACAAATTCGACCCAAAATATCAGCCTCTGCCATCAATGCCAACCAGTCACAGCGAACTAATTGACTCACCCGAATGATCGATCGCAATGGCTGTGGTTTATCCCAGAACCAAATCGGTAAACTTTCATATTTGACGATCGCCACAATTGCTTCCCGAATCTCGAATGGCGTACGAAGATCTTTGAGAATCTCCCGCACCATCCGCGCACCCAAATTCACATGTCCTTTGGCGGTAATCATTCCCGATTGGGATACTTGAGTGGCATCAGGTTTCGCGATGTCATGAAACAACGCTGCTGCAAATAAGATCGATCGATCTTGAGCATTCATTGCTTGCCAATCTGGTAATGAGACTAGAGCCTCACAAACTAACTTTGTGTGAATCAAAACGTTTCCTTCCGCATGATAGAGCGGGTTTTGTTCGCATTTTGCTAATCCATATAGTGATGGAAATTGCTCTAGGATTTCATCCCAATCTATTAGTTGATCTGGAGCTATTGGACAATGGGGAAATGTCCACAGCAAATCTTTTTCCGATATTATGTCGATCACACTTGCACTATCTAATCTAAAACAGGTATCCAGATAAAAGTTGTCTAATTACAACTAAATCGATATCAACTTGCAATCAACTAGGAATAATTGGTCGATTCAAGTAATAACTTACAATAGAAACCCCGACTCGTTCAAGAAGTCAGGGATTTATCACACAACTGATTCACAACTTTACACAGCCGCAATCGCGCGGACAATATCGCTTTGAGTAATAATACCGATCGGGTGATGATTTGCATCAACTACAGGCAAACGGTGAATTTTTTTGTCGTGCATGATTCTGGCAGCAACAGGAAGCAAAGTATCTGCTGAAACAGAAACCGTATGTGGCGACATCACTTCGCCGACGGTTTGTCCGAGTGCTTTGTGCAAATCTCGGTCATATGTGACTGGATTTTGGAAGTAAATCACTCCACCCAGAAACATCATATATGGTGGTTGCTCAAGACCTTTTTCCCGCCACATTAGGTCAGCTTCAGAAAGTATTCCTACCAGCTTTCCACTTTCATCAACTACGGGCAAACCACTAATATGTCGATCAACTAAAAGTTGTACTGCTTCTGGAAGCGGAGTACTGGGCATAACAGTTAGAACATCATTAGTCATCCAATTGGCAACAGTTTGCGACATGATTTACCTCACCGTTAGGGACGTGTAATTGTTGAGCTAATTTAATTGAAGCGATCAATATCTGAAATAATTTTCTCAATATCTTTATTATAATTAAACGAATAATAATTACGGCAAAATATAATAATCTCTTCATCATGACAAAGGCTGAAGATGATTGAACATCCCCAGCCCCAAATTAATAGTTCTAAAGCCTAACACCCAAAGTCTCAAGCCTAAATTAAGCAGGAATAAACTTCATCGAAATGCCGTTCATACAGTAACGCAATCCGGTTGGTCTGGGGCCATCTTCAAATACATGTCCCAGGTGCCCGCCACAACGACGACAGTGAACTTCGGTGCGAGTCGAAAATAACGACTTATCAACGGAAGTCTCGATCGCATTTGGGATCGGATCGTTGAAGCTTGGCCAACCAGTCCCGCTATTAAACTTAGTATCGGAGACGAACAGCGGTAAATCGCAGCCAGCACAGACAAATTGACCCTTGCCATACTCTTTGTCTAAAATGCTCGTACCAGCCCGCTCAGTGCCATGTTTCCGCAGGACACTAAACTGTTCGGGTGTCAGGATTTCCTTCCACTCGGCATCTGTTTTAGTGATTTCAAATTCGCCTGTTGTTTTCGCCATTGGGAGTGTTTTTGAGGATAAAAAATAAAGTCCGCTAGCCGCACCAATTGGTGCGATCGCAACTGATAATAGAGTTCGTCTTTTCATCTTGTCAGAATTATCAAGCTTATCTAAATTTTAACAATTATTCGACCATCAGATTCAGTATCCTGAGTTTGGCGAGTGCGATCGAGCGAGTATCCTCCTTTTCGGGCAGCGATTCAGGCAGTCTGTCAGGTGATGGAGTCGGGAGTTAGGAGTTAGGAGTTGGGAGTTGGGAGTGGGATCGGGAAGAAATTGTACTTCACAATTGAGGAAAGTGCTGTATGTGCAAATGACAGCAGCACAATCGATCGTTATGCTGAAATCAACTCTACAAATTAGATCGATTCCAACAATTAAAGCTTATGCTAGCCACTGCTCTAAGTTAGCGATCGAACTAAAGTCTAATAAATCTTCGCCTAGAGATTCTACTCTTTCTAAAGGTAAAGCCTGTATTTTAGTCAACAGGATTGGACTGACATCTCCTAGCTTCCGAGTTAGCAGCCTGATTACTAATCCTCTTGCCTCCTCAACACGTCCTTCGACACGTCCTTCAATACGTCCCTCATCACGCCCTTCAACCAAAATATCTTGATAAACTGCTGATTCTCGCATGATATCTCTCCGGAGTATTTGCTTAATTAACCTAAGTTGCTACCTAATAGAATGCCTGCGACTGTTCGCGAAGCGTTCCCGAAGGGTAGGCGCGGCTAATGCTGCAAAGTCCGCCTACGCGGACTAGTTTATTAGTCCGCGTAGGCGGACTTTGCATTACGAGCAGCGGCGTTTTTATTCGGGGGTTCCCCCCGAATAAAAAAACGACAAGACAGCGGTTT
>JANNBD010000551.1:0-3244 GCA_031385105.1 Chamaesiphon sp. OTE_78_metabat_374 | reverse complement strand
CATCGATCGATCTTTGTTGTTGGCGATGCTGATCAGTCGATCTATTCGTTTAGAGCCGCCGATTTCACGATTCTGATGAATTTTCAGGATGATTTTGGTGATGCTAAAGCAGATGATGTGACCGAAACAATGGTCAAATTGGAAGAGAACTATCGATCGCGTGAAAATATCCTAGCAGCAGCTAATCACCTGATTCAAAAAAACACCCAGCGGATTGATAAAATCCTCGTTGCCACACGCGGTGAAGGTGAACCAATCTTTCTCTATACTGCCGATAATGAAATTGATGAAGCGGAGTTTCTAGTCAGTCAAATTCGCAAATTACTTCGTGAGAATCCCGAACTAAATCATGGTAATTTTGCTGCTCTCTACCGCACAAATGCCCAGTCTCGACCGATCGAGGATGCCTTTGTCCGAGCGCAAATTCCCTATACAATTGTTGGCGGACTTAAATTCTACGATCGCCGAGAAGTCAAAGATATTGTCGCTTATATGCGGGCAATTGCTAATCCCAGCGACACAGTTAGCTTACTGCGGGTGATTAATACTCCCCGTCGGGGCGTAGGACAAACTACGATCGATAATCTCCAAAATGCTGCCCATCAATTGGGCGTGCCCCTGTGGGAAATCCTCAATGATGATACTTCGGTCAAAACTGTAGCTGGCAGGTCTTCTAAAGGCGTGCTAGCCTTTGCTGAGATTATCAATAAGTGGCGCGGTGAAATCGAAACTCGTCCAGTTGTCGAGATTGTTACTGGTATTATTGAAGATACTGGCTACGTCCAAGAGTTGCAAACCCAAGGCACAGATGAAGCTCTCGATCGAGTTCAAAACATCCAAGAACTAGTCAACGCGACATTGCAATTTCAAGAAGAAAATGAAACACCCAGCTTAGAAAATTACCTCGCTAGTGCTGCCCTAAGTTCAGATTTAGACAATCTCCAAGAAGGTAAAGAAGCCGTCTCTCTGATGACCTTACATGCTTCTAAAGGACTAGAATTTCCGATTGTTTTTTTAGTGGGTTTGGAAGCAGGATTATTCCCCAGCTATCGCTCTCTTAATGATCCTTTAGCCGTCGAAGAAGAGCGTCGGTTGTGTTATGTCGGCATCACCCGCGCCGAAGAGATGCTCTACCTATCCCACGCCCGCGAACGTCGTTTGTATGGCTCCAGAGAACCCGCCGTTCGATCGCAATTCATTGGTGAACTCCCGCCTGAGTTAATCAATAGTAATTTGCGAACTAAAGTTAGATCTCAAACTGCTGGCAAAACCCCTCAAAAAGAACCTAAAACTGTTGGGAATGCGACTAGTAAAACAACCGGATGGCGGGTTGGCGATCGGGTAATTCACCGCAGCTTCGGGGTTGGACAAATCACCCACGTCTTCGGAACTGATCAGAAACAATCTGTGGCGATCAAATTTCCTAATCTCGGTCAAAAAATCATCGACCCTAAAATTGTCGGGTTGCAAAAGATCGAATAAGCTACTAGAGCTGGGAAAGCAACAGAATCTAATAAACTAGTAATTAGGCGATATGTAGTTGTTTCAATTAAAAATGGAACAGTGAGATATATTCAAAGCCAGTCATAGCGATTGCCTTGTGAATAGCTAGTATTATTTTCCTAAATCGTCACGACAGCCGATCGATTGCGTGTTGACATTGTGTTGACAGAGCTTTTATATTAGAGATATCACCTACCGCAGAGGAAGAAACGTTATGTACGCCTCAGTAGACGAAAGTTTCGCCAATGAAACCCGCGATGTCACCATCAACATCCGCGCTAAGAAGAATCAACGCGATCTGATCGATCGAGCGGCTGAATTGCAATGCAAGAGTCGATCGGAGTTCATGCTAGAATCGGCTCAAAAGACCGCCCAGGATGTGCTGTTAGACCAGAGATTTTTTGGGTTGGATGAAGTTAAATTCCAGCAATTTATGGAATTACTGGATGAACCACCCATTTATCACGAGCAGCTACACAAGTTGCTAACCACCAAAGCACCTTGGGATTAATTCGTGGCAAGTAACCAAGACCAAAATCGGATTCGTCCACCAGAAAAACTGACTTCGACTCATCAGATCGAGGATTTTGATTCGGGGATCGAGCCATTAGATAGCTGGCTGAAGCGTCGTGCTCTGGGGAATGAAGCTGAGGGGGCTTCGCGTACTTATGTTGTCTGTGCGGGGGATGTTGTTGTGGGGTATTACTGCTTATCCAATGGTGTGATCGCGAGTAATATTGCGACAGGTAAGGTAGAGCGGAATATGCCAGATCCGATTCCGGTGATGATAATTGGGCGGTTGGCGGTCGATCGAAACTGGCAAGGTAAGGGGATTGGGCGGGGTTTGTTGCGGGATGCGGTGCTCAGGACGCTGAAAGCTGCGGAAATTGCGGGGATCCGAGCGATTCTGGTTCACGCGATTTCGGCGGAGGCAAAGCAGTTTTACGAGCAATATCGGTTTACGGCTTCATCTTTGGAGCCTTTAACTTTGATGGTGAAAGTTAGCGATGTAGCTAAGTCACTGAGGTTGCCAGAGTAAAACATGAGTCAATGGGGTAATCGAGCAGGTACAGGAGAATTTAAAATAGATCTGATGGGATTTCTGAACTAGTAAATATACTGAGGTTGATTCACTATTTCAATTGTTATGCTTGTGAGACTGATTAAAGCCGATTTGTTTTAAAGGGGTTTGCTATGGTTTTGATTCTTCCGCTTATTCCTATTGCAATGGCATTTGCTAGTGGGCTTGGAATTCTCACTGAACTTGATGCAAGGGCCAATGAAGGACAAGCACAAGAAATTGCTAAACATGCTCAGTCTCGCTATGAATATGCTTGTGAAGTTATTAATCAAGTACGAGAAGAAACTCAAAATTTAGCAGCACAGTATGGTGAGCTGAAGATCGCAGTTGGACAAAATACAGTCGGTGGTTTTGAGGAATTGAAGCAGAACATGGATCTAACATGTTCTTATCAAGATCGAGTACTGCTGGAGAGTTTTGAAGGTGCTAAACCACAACAATTAAAAGAATATCAATCAATAAAACTAGAGTCAATTGATATTAATGAAAATGGAATAGTTGCAAATATACTTGTCGGAGCCGTAGCCGATGAAGTTGTTAAACAAGGCGTATATGCACTTGTAGGGCTTGGTACTGCTAGCACTGGAACAGCAATTAGTGGATTAAGTGGGATTGCGGCTCAGAATGCTACCCTTGCGTGGTTAGGAGGTGGTTCCCTAG
>JANNBD010000548.1:0-2250 GCA_031385105.1 Chamaesiphon sp. OTE_78_metabat_374 | reverse complement strand
AGCTAGTCCCACCCCGCGCCCAGACAGCTCTGTCACCCTGGTACGGGTGGAGAATCCCGATGCAAAAATCAAGGATTGAATCTTGTCGGTGGTCATCAGATCCAATTCGGCTTTGGTATACAAACCCCGCTTAATCGCGGTAGCTTTGATTCGCTGGATGTCCAAACCTCGCCCATCGTCGAGGATTTCGATGACGGTTTGGCTACCAGTTTGCCGGACTTGGATCATCAGGGTAGCGGCAGCTAATTTACCGTTTTGCTCCCGTTCTGCTGGGGGTTCGATGCCGTGATCGATCGCGTTTCGCAATAGATGCATCAACGGATCTTTGATTTCTTCCAGTAGGCGTTTGTCTAGGAGTAAATCACCACCTTCGATCGCAAAGTTGATTTCCTTGGACTGGGTTTTGGACAAGTCTCGCACCATCCGAGGGAAGAGATTGAAAATCGTCGATAGGGGCATCAATCGAAGCTGTTTTACGCCTGATTCCAGCGCGGTGGTAACTAGATCGAGTCTAGAACTATCCGAACCGATCGCTTTTTTGAACTTACTCAGCAGCTCGCCCATTTGCTGCCACTGCTGATGAGTGCGGCTCAACTGCTGATGGAGCGCGGATTGGGCGGGGAGTTGTTGGAGCAGAACTTGGATTTGGCGATCGTCTCTGTTGCTACTTTCCCATAGCTCCAGCATCGGATCGAGATCGAGCAGCCTGGAAGTGATTTGCTGGTTGATGACGTTGATTTCACCAGACTGTCCCATCAAAGCATCCAATTGTCTAGCTTCAACGCGAACTGTCTCGATCTGGCTATCGCTCACCGTTGGTGCAGGCACAACTAATGGTTGCGCTGGTGCTGGCGGCTTGGTGGCAATCGGAATTGCTATTGGTTGTTGTGGTTCAACAACAGATGGTGCTTCATTAGTAACTGTCTCAAAATTATCAAAGACAAAATCATCAAAGATTTCTCGATTCTCTTCCAGAGACGCTCCGCGAAAGCCGATCGTGGTTTCTGTGCCCACCCCAACAGCCGTTCCGATATCAAAACTGCTCGGAATCAGTGTAAAGTCATCGCCATCTAGGAACGATAAATCTAGATCTGCTTCGATCTCAACCGTCGGTGTGGTTCCAGGTACCAATTCAAAATCATTGAATGCTGTCTCTGGATCCAGATGGGGTAAAGTCGAGTCAGTCGCAAATAACTCAGCGGCTAATTCCAAGAAACTGGCTTGGAGTTGAGATACGGCTGGCTGTGACAAATCGGCTGGATCGATCACATCCAATGTCAAATCACCCACGGGTAAATCAGCATGAGTTTCTTCCCGAATCCAGATATCTGAAGGCGTGTCAAACACATTCTCATCGTTAGAAAGCGTCATCCAGCCATTGGATGGATCTGGATCTAGATTCAGATTCATCTCTGCTAAATCTAGATCGAATAATGTCCCTGACATAATCTCCGGCGCGATCTGCTGGGGAGCGGTAACTGCTGGCATTGAGATTGCATCACCATCGCCCATCAATGTTGCCAATACATAAAACATATTGACATGATTGGGTTCCCCCGTCACCGCTGTATGGGTCAGGAGCTTGATCGTATCCAGTGCCGCATACAATCGATCGCATAGTTCCGCAGTCATACTGCCGCCTTTCTCGATCGGGATCAAACATTCTTCGATCTGGTGAACGATCGTTTCCACATCCTCCACCCCCAACATCCGCGAGTCACCCTTGAGCGTATGCGCCGATCTCAATAGATCCTTGAGCACCACCGGATTTTGCGGCTGTTTTTCCAACTGCATCAAGGCTGATTCGATCGCTTGAATATGTTCTGGGGCAGAGGTACGGTAGAGTTCTCTGAGTTCTTCGTCTTCGATAAACATGGGTTTAGGGTTTGGGGGTTGGGATTTTAATATTTAGATATTTAGAAGATATTTGAAAATATATTTTGTGACATAGTAATTCAGAAGATCTGTAGGGGCGGGTTTATGCCATCAATTATTGCTGTAATAATAACCATCGTACGAACCCGCCCTCACCCACAATCAACATCCAGACTGGATTTTCACCTGTATCGATAAAGCAATATTCAGGTTGTTGGTGCAGCAGTTTCAAATTCAAAATATTTTGCCGATTCTTAACCGATAATCGATTATTACTAGTGGGGTTGGGCGGGTTCGTCCGGTAGTTATTATTACAACGATACTGATGGCATAAACCCGCCCCTACGAGGTTAACGATCCCTCTGTATTCCCTAT
>JANNBD010000544.1:0-2068 GCA_031385105.1 Chamaesiphon sp. OTE_78_metabat_374 | reverse complement strand
GGAATCTTCCGCATCCCCTGCCTGGGTAGCACTCCCACGGAACGAATTAGTCCCACTAAGCTGCGAACTGTATAAGCTCCGCGACTAAATCCAAATAGATATACTCGATCGCCTGGAGTATAATTTAAGCACAGAAATCGATAGGCATCTTGAATATTTTTATCGATGCCCCGCCCGAATAAACCACCTGCAATTCGATCGACTAAATTACCTGTACCGATGCCTTCACCATAAAAAACTAGATTGTCTGGATTGTCCGCGATTGCCTGAGTGAGTTTGACAACATTAGTTGGATAAGGACTGGTGATCTTTTGCCAGGTACCATCACTACAGACAATTAATTGCTTCATAATTTCTAATTACTATGTGCTCGAACAACATATATTCCAACGACTTGAAGTCGTTGCTCATGATACAAAGCCCGCCTACGCGGACTGAGTTTTAGAGTGATGATGTTACTGCAAGTATCGATCGAACTGGATCTGAAGTTGCGGCACTGTTAATGATTGCGTCCAATATTCTACCAAAGCATGACCAAAGGCGTAAGCATTTTTATTTGGAGCCGCCGAGTTATTTAGTAATAATGGCCACAACGATAATAGGTCAAAATCGATTAGTTTAGTTTGACTATGATTTAATAAAGAATGCAACTCATAAGCCATTTGCAATTTACCGATCACTACAGGTAACTGTTCGACTGGAATCTGGGCGGCGAGTAATTGTGCCAGCGCAGGTGTTCCTGTTGTCATAGTCGAAATAAATTCCAACACCGGACTTTTGAGCAGTTGAGTCAGTCCTTGAGTAGTCGTCATCTGGAGACTATATCGATCGATAATCTTAGCAGCAGCCACAATTCGCGCGTCCAGATTGCGTAAAAATCGAGCCAGACGAATCTGCTTACTGGGTTCGATCGATTCTAGCAAAGCCAGTGATAATGTATCCATCCCCCAAGCCAGCCTGTCAATGCTGGGATCGGCATTCACCAGCGGTAACACTAAATCGCAATATTCAGCTAGAAATTCATTCCGATAAGCCGTAGCTTCCCGAATCGCGACTTCCTTCGGGCGCGTGCCATACTGCCAATCATAGGGCGGTGTCCACTCCCGCAATGGACGAACTCGATCGACTTGGGTTACGATTGTGACGATCGGTAAATCTGGATGTACACTTTTCAATTCCTGCAAAAAATCCAGATCCATCTGTAATGCCGGATCCATCACGGGCGTGACTAATAACAGCAAATCCGCCGTCAACCCATAAGCAAGAACCTGCTCCCGCAAATCCGCTCGACTAGCCTGCTCATAACCAGGGCTATCCCACAGCGTCAGACTCTCACCACCAGGAATTTGCCACTGATAATTTTGAATCTTATCAGTACTGGGCAACACATCCACGACGGCTAATTCTGCCTCAAATAACGTATTAATCAAGCTGCTTTTACCCGCACCAGTCCGCCCAACGAGCAGGATATCGATCGGTTTCAGCTCGACTCGCGCTGGTGGTTCGGCAGCAGTGAGAATATCGCGGAGAGTTTGAGTATTTGCTGCGGCTGGTAGTTTCTCAACAGTTGTCGGTAAGGCTTGAATCTCGCCACCATATAGAGCCACAGCCTGACGACAGAGGTTCGTCAAGGCAGCTTCGCGGGTCAGTTGACCCAAATTGACCAACAACTGTCGATCGGCAACGCCAGCAGATTCCTTGGTGGCAAGCTTGGCAATTGCCTTAGTTGGATTAATCACCCACTGCGCCCAGTTCCATACCTTCAGCAGTTTCTGCGCCGATGGTTGGAGCTTTTTGTAAGTTTCGTAAGCTTCATAAGTCTGAGCAATGCTAACTCGATCGAGTGCTGGAGCCAATTTTTGCATCCACTCATCCATATCATCAGTAGTCCCCCGAATCAATCCATAGGCTTGGGTAACGTAGATATTTAGCAGCGGATATTTGACTTCAGGATGATAAATCTTGGCAATGGCGACAATCAATTCCTGACACCGCGCCCAAAATGTCGCCCAATCTTCCCAAATTGGTCGATCAATCTGGGATTCGTCGATCACTTTTTGCAATACTG
>JANNBD010000519.1:0-2890 GCA_031385105.1 Chamaesiphon sp. OTE_78_metabat_374 | reverse complement strand
TCAAGAAACTTCCCCCAGGAATTGACACCATTTCTAGGTTTACTCCATCTCCAAAATCTTCAACAAACTGTTTAGATTGTCCATGCGATTTTTCAATGACAACTTTTGTATGTCCCCACAAGCCACCCAGCTCTTCAATGCGTATTTTAGCTGTCTCAAACTCAAAAGATTGAAGCGCAGGCTGATTATTGAGTGGTTTGACTGGAGTTTCAGTAAAATTATCGAGATTAAAATCTGATATTCGAGCTAAGTCTTCATCATCGGGTGAAGGTTCTCCTAATGCTGCTAATACTGCCGCTGCTGACTGATATCGTTGAGGAAGAGAATTAGCAATCATTCGATCTAATACTCGACCCAACTCTTCATCGACTGGATTATTAACCAGATAATCTCTCCATACCCAAGCGTCTCGATTGATGTCGAATAAGTCAAACGGTGAAACTTGGGTGAGCAAATGGATGCAAGTCACTCCCAAACTATAAATATCACTGGCAAATGTTGGCTTACCTCTGATTTGCTCTGGTGCCGTATATTCTGGACTACCAATCAGGGTGCCCGTTTTTCCTAGCATTGTTTTAGTCGCCTGTTTTGCCGCACCAAAATCGACTAATACCAAACTGTCATCGCTGCACCGCCGAATAATATTGGCAGGCTTGATATCTCGATGAATCACTGGTATCGATCCTGTGTGCAAGAAATCTAGAACTGGTAAAAACGAAAGAAGTAGTTTGCGGATCTTGCGTTGATTGAATACACCTGCTGTCGCTAGCTCCTGCTCTAGATCTTGCCCATCAATAAACTGCTGAATCAAATAAGGTTGACCTTCGATATCAAAGTAAGCCAGCAGTTCTGGGATATTATGATGTTTCCCCAATGACTCTAAATGTCGTGCTTCATCATAAAAGAGTTTTAGAGCTGTCTCTCTGATTTGAGGGTTATTGCTGCCGAATTCAAACTGCTTAATTACACACAACGGTTGACTGGGTTGGTGTTCATCTATTGCTTTAAACGTTTTGCCAAATCCGCCTTGTCCTAATAGCTTCTGGGCACGATAGCGATGTTTAAGCTCCAGCCAACCTCCGCAAGATATACAAAAGCTGGTGCGGGCTGGGTTATCGGCTGGAGCTTGGCAATGAGGATTTAGGCAGTAACTCATGAATATACCGAGGTAAATAGTCTGGGAATATATCGGATATACTTATGATTCCCTTGTGTTGACTAAGTTACACATCGATCACCATCAATCTCGAATCTATAAGATTGTCCACAGCTTCCACATCTCCAAGAGATGTGGAAGCTGTGGACATATTGAGGGTAAGCTGCCTGGTGAGCACTGCCAACCCTACAATTAAAATTATTACAATTACTAATTGTCCACATTCACCAATTCTAGAATTGCTGGATGTGAACTAGTACCTGTGAGAATAACTTCTAGATCCTCTGGAAGTGTTGTGAGAAAATCAGTCGCAGCCTCAATACTAATTAAACCTAGCTCGATCGATAGACTAAGATCGTCTAAAATTAGCAGCGAATATTCACTAGTTGTCGCCGCACCTCGCACATGTTTCCATAACTGTTGAAAGTTGTGCAATTCCAGATCGTTTAAATCTGATACCGAGATATTCCGAATCAAATTACATCTAATCCAATCGAGATTCTGGGCGAGATTCATCACTCGATCGTGTCCTTGACGAATCCCACCTTTGAGCAGTTGCACGATCAGCACTTTTTGACCTGTAACTGCGACCTTGAGCGCATCAGCAACGATTTCTGTACTGAATTGGTCTGCGGTTGTGTTGACTATTCTGATGTGGTTATGAAGTGCGAGCGTATTTCTGGGATGACTATTAAGTTGTGCAATCATATTTTGACGTAAAATTGAGCCGTATTTTCATTCACAAAGCATGACCGCACTAGCTATATAAAAGGCAATATATAGCGTTTTATTCCGAGCGGTTACTCAGTAAACCACTAAATATGGAATCGGTCAAGCACGATCGATCGAGGCAAAAATTAGGGTCAGGGGATGTGAAAAGACCGCGTTTGATGTAGAGATCATCTCTGTCGATCGAGGTATCTTCTTGACGGTAACAGGTAGGGAATAGGCGAGATTCGATCATCGGGCTGACCACAGAACCTATAATTGTCGATACAGTCAGTCAAGACAGTTTAGCGATGATTTTAGTTATTGATAATTACGACAGCTTCACCTACAACCTGGTCCAGTATCTGGGCGAACTTGGACAAGAGTTGCCGATTGCTGCCGATATTCGCGTTTATCGCAACGACGAGATTACCCTAGCCGAAATTGAGGAGCTGCATCCTGATGGGATCTTAATCTCACCTGGGCCTGGTCGTCCTGAGGATGCGGGTGTTTCGTTGGCGATTATCAGTCAGTTGGGTGCTCGGTATCCGATTTTGGGCGTGTGTCTGGGGCATCAGAGTATCGGACAGGTGTTTGGTGGTGATGTAGTTGCGGCACCGATTTTGATGCATGGCAAAACTTCGGAAATCCACCATGATGGGACGGGTGTGTTCAGGGGTTTGGACAATCCATTTACTGCTACTCGTTACCATAGCTTGGTGATCGATCGAGCCACCTTTCCAGAATGCCTGGAAATCAATGCCTGGGTGGAAGATGGGACGATTATGGGTGTCCGCCATCGGGATTATCCCCATGTTGAAGGAGTCCAGTTCCATCCTGAGAGTATTTTGACCAATTCAGGGATGCAGTTGCTCAGAAATTTCCTGACATCGGTTACAGATAGTCAGCTATGATAGAAAGCAATGTCATGTAAACTCACGGAGCTAATCGATCGATGGGAACGCTAAAAATCGTAGTCAATGTTGTGGTAGCAGTATTTCTGCTAGTATTCATCTTTGGCTTTTT
>JANNBD010000517.1:0-1986 GCA_031385105.1 Chamaesiphon sp. OTE_78_metabat_374 | reverse complement strand
AGATCGCGGCGCAGGGCGTGCCGCTGGAGGCTGATCTAACTATTCACTATCCACTATCCACTATTCACTAATTTACATGTCTACTGAAAAAACAAGTTGGCGATGGCAGTTGGAGCAACTTCAACAGCAACTAGGTGAATGGATTGAGGTGAAATTAAGATCGAACGATCGAGATTTGCGACTCGATATCTTTCCAACCTGGCTAGGGGCGTTATTAGTGCGGCTAACTTGGTTTGTGTTAGCTGGAGCAATCGTTTGGTTTGGCTATCGGGTTATTTATCCCTATCTCCAAAAGTGGTTAGAGCAGAACAAAAAGTCTAAGCTATCATCAGATCTAGTTTCAACTCCAGCATATACAGTGGTAGAATTGCTGAAGAAATCTCAACAATTTCAGCGTGATGGCGATTATACTCAAGCGAGTCGATGGCTGTACCTAGCGATGTTGCAGCAATTGAATGATGCAAATCTGATTCCACATCAATCTAGTCGGACAGATCGAGAGTATCTTCAACTATTACGCACTGTTCCAATTATTGATGTTGGTGAAATACTAGTATCAATTCATGAACAACTGCACTTTGGCAATAGGCAAATTGAGATTGCCGACTTCGACAGGTGTCAACAAGCCTATCAACAGATTGAACGTCAGTTGGCGGTAAGTAGTGGTATTAGTGAGTAGTAAATCGAGACGAGATTAATCGATATTAAGTTATTTATGGCAGACTTTAAGAAGCTGTTAAAGCAGTATTGGCAATTGGGACTACTGGCAATAGTTGCGATAGTTTTAGTAACTGTAATTAGTGCAGTGGGTGGCGATAGTCGGCTAGCCGGATCGAGTTATAATAATGCTCCAAATGGCTACAGCCATTGGTATAAAATGATGATCGATCGAGGTGTAAAAATAAAACGCTGGCAAAAATCATTTCCCAAACTTGCCCAAATGCCTGAATCCGATCGAGCTATCACTCTGCTCCAAATTCAGCCGCAATTAGCTGAATTAGAAATCACCAATCAACAGCAAGCATGGGTGAGTAAAGGAAATACATTAGCGATTTTAGGTGTAGATTCACCAGCAAGAGAGACAACATTTCAGACAGATCTAGCAAGCTCCCAAGGAAAGATTAGAATTGAGACTACGCGAAGATTTGAAGCTAAGATCAATGATGATAAAGTTCTCAAAGATGCGGATCGATTCTCCCCTGGAGAGGCTCCGCCAACGATAATTCTCGAAGATCGATTTGGTAGTGTAATTACCCAATTTGAGTTAGGTGAAGGTCATATTATCATTGCGACAACGCCACACTTAGCTGCTAATGCCTATCAAGATTTTCAGTCCAACAATAATTTATTGATGGAACTTGTAAGCAAAGATAGTCAACAGGTATTAGTAGATGAATATATTCACGGCTATATCGATCGTAAGCTAATCGATCCAACCACAGGCGAAGCTAAAGCAGATGACGAAACTAGTGATAATAATGATACTTTAGGCTACTTAGAATCTACTCCGCTAATTGTTGTCTTTATCAATCTTTTATTGGGAATACTGGTATTAGCATGGCAACAAAATCGGCGATTTGGTAAAGTCGTGATTCCCAAAGTGCCAGAAGTCGATAATGGCGAAGCCTATATTCAGGCATTGGGCGGAGTCCTTCGCCAAGCAAATAGTAGCGAGTTTGTGCTTCAAAATATTGGCAAAGCCGAGCAATTATCCTGGCAACAAAAGCTAGGATTGGGCAAAGAACGATTGGTAGAATCACAAATATTAATTACCGCATGGGAAAATCAAATCAAATTACCCACAGACGATCTCCGCTTTGTATTGAAACTCACATCAGCAGCACAGCGTGTAAATTCCGCTGAACTGATCGTCTGGCTGACGAAAATTCGCGAGATCGATCGACAATTGGGAATTAGGCTTTAGGAATTAGGTTTTGGGCTTTGGCACCAATATGCATAGTAACCCCAGCGGTTAGAAACCGCTGT
>JANNBD010000493.1:0-1865 GCA_031385105.1 Chamaesiphon sp. OTE_78_metabat_374 | reverse complement strand
GTGTAGGGGCGTGGTCTTGTGCCCGCCCTAGATTTAGACTAATTACTAATATTCCGTGCTGTGTAAATGCTGATGTAAACTAGATAAATATCTTGCCAAGTCTGAATTTATTGTGCTCGATCGTCACATGCATTCCACTCCAAAATTGCCCTGGGCTTCTCTAGCATTATTATTTTTGACTGATGCTACCTTTGGTTGGTTGCTTCACGATTGGACTAATGATCGTGAAATTTGGCTAATAGTAGCTTTTGCGATTACGATTCTCGGTGCAATTGTTGCGTATCCTAGCCGCAGCGTAGCGATGATCTTTGGTCGTTTTTTCAAGACAGATACTAGAGCCTTAATTCTGATTATCTTTGCGAGTATTATGTCAGTAATTTTGCTGACTTGGCTCCAATTCTTTGTTGATACTGTCGTGCTGTGTGCGGCGGGACTACTAGTTAGCTTAGATCTAAAAATTCGGGGCTGGAGTAAGCCCATCAGTATGTTACTAATTATCGGTTGGCAACTACTAGGACTGAGTGCCGGATTAGCATTTTATTATTTGCATACACATCCACTCATTGATGTACCTGAATATTTTTATGGGAGCTACTGGCTAAATTTGATCGAGCAGTTGATGCGGAATTATCACCTAAAGCCTAATGCCTAATCCACAGGCTGAACTTGATGAAAACTGCCATAATCAAAAAATCGATCGCCAGTTTCCGAATTGTAGATAATATCCTTAAATCGATGATCGAACAAAATTTCTTCAGCAATATAAACATGTCGAGCCGTGATCGTATAAGCAACTGTTTCATCCACACCGCCAATTAAGACACTAACATTGGCATGGCGTTGGGCTAAATCCCTAGCGGTGAGTCCATACAGCGGACTATCTGGATCGATCGAGTGCATAATTGTCCAAGTCAAAATTAGACTAGGCGTGCGTTGGCGTAATAGTTTCAGCTCATGAATCCGGCGGATAAAGTCACCCTCTGCCGTCACCTCATCTAAAACTAGATACATTTGGGCGGTAGCTTCCAGAATAAAGTTGTGTCGCTCATTGGCAACCCGAAACATCAGGGTCGGCTGCCGATTGTGAGTATTAATAATGCTAAACTTACTAAACAGTACCCTGGCAATCGGACGCGAAAATCTGGCAAAAGCCAGTCCTGTCACCACCGCAATCAGCAACAGACTAGCAATCGCTTCAATCGTGACGATCGAATTAGCATAAAATGTCTTGGGATGAATTGCACCATAGCCGATCGATGCCAAAGTTTGAACGCTAAAAAAGAAAGCATCCTCAAAACTTCCAGGCTTTGCCCCCTCCAAGCAATCACCACCAACGAGATATGCCAGTGCAAATAACGTATTGAGCAACAGGTAAGCTGCTGAGACAATTGCCATAAACCCAGTCCAAGGCACCGTCAACAGCAAATGGTAGGGATCTCGCCAGTGGCTGTACCATTTCCCACTACCATGAACGGTAAACCTCCCGTCTTTGTTCTCAATCCGTACAGTCTGCTGACGGTGACGAAGTTTAGTTTTCATAGAGATTGATAGATGAATTTAGTGAATGTAGTAGAAACAGATAATTTACCACTTGAAAATCAATTAGTTGAATTAATTTTTACAGCGAACGATGGTGCGGAACCTCGGCTCGATCTCTGGCTAGCAGCGCAACTGCCAGACTTTTCTCGCTCGCGCTGGCAAAAACTGATTGCCCAAGGACAAATTCAAATCCACAATCGGGTTTCCACTCAGATTTGCACTGACAAGAAGTATAGATTAAAACCTGGAGACAGGTTGTCTGTATCAATACCATCGCCAGCACCGCTCGATCTGATCCCTGAAGCAATTCCCCTCGATATCCTCTA
>JANNBD010000490.1:0-6573 GCA_031385105.1 Chamaesiphon sp. OTE_78_metabat_374 | reverse complement strand
TTTATCAATTGGCAGACTTTACGCACGATCCATTTTTTAACGGTGCCAATTTCGCTATTATTTGTTTTGGTACATATCATTATGGGAATTAGGGCTGGTGGATTGAGATTGACTCGATCGATGTTCCAACCCTAGAAAATTATATTTAACTATTCACTATCCACTATCCACTATCCAATGAATCGTATTAAACTACCTCCCAACATCACTCGTCGCCAAGCTATTCAACTACTGGGAATGTCTAGTATCGGTTATCTACTTAATGGTTGTAGTAGCGAACTGACTACAAAGATCGGCGAGCTATCAGAACCATTAAATCAGTCGTTTGGCGAGTTGCTTGTCAAACCGCAATTACTCATTCCAGAGTTTTCTAAAAGTGCGATCGATCCCAAAGCTCTCTTACTTAATAGTTATGATGGTACTCCCGAAATCGATCCCGATAAATATCGGTTGACTATTGATGGCGAAGTAAAATTTCCGATGGAACTGAATTTAAACGCATTAAAACAAATCCCTCAAACATCGATAATTATGCAACATGTTTGTGTCGAAGGTTGGGCGGCAATCGTTCAATGGGGTGGATTTAGATTGCGAGATTTGGCGACGATGGTACAACCAAAAGATAATGTCAGATACGTTTTATTTCAGTCCGCAGATAAATATACTGAGAGTTGGGATCTCGCCTCCGCATTGCATCCTCAAACGTTGCTAGCCGATCGCATGAATGGACAACCGCTACCTGCTGATAATGGTGCGCCATTAAGGTTGGCGACACCGATTAAGTTGGGGTATAAGCTATCTAAGTGGGTGACAAAGGTAAGCTTCGTCAGTCAGATTCCCCCAGGCGGTAAAGGTTACTGGGAGGAGCAAGGTTATGAATGGTTTGGTGGTATTTAGTCGATGCTGATTACTGGAGTTTACTTAAATCTAAATACTCACCAATCGAGTCAGCTAACCTGTCGAAAATCTCTTCGCGTTGGGTTGAATAATCTGGCACATCGTTGGTAATCGGGGCTAAATTACGCCTAGAGCGAATTTGGTTGAGCCAGTTTCTGCGCCATTTACCATTATCGAAAATACCATGTAAGTAAGTGCCCCAGACAGTGAGCGATCGATCGACAATTCCCAACGTGTCATCAGCAAATAAGTGCTCATACTCATCTCTATTCGCTCCCTCTAACTGCCACTGAGTTGTGCCCTGATGGATTTCATATCCAGTAATTGAGATGCCTGAAGCGGGATAATTAGTAACGCTGGTGCATTGTTTGGTAATTTTGATTTCAGAAATAGTTGTTTCAAGTGGGAGCAGATTTAAACCTGGGTATTCGCCAGCAACGCCTTCAATCCCATTCGGATCGAGGAGGGTGTTACCAAGCATTTGGAAGCCGCCACAGATGCCGAGGATCGTGCCACCGTTAGCAAGGTAATTGGGGATACTTTCAGCAATCCCAGATTGGCGGAGCCAATTGAGATCGGCAATGGTAGTTTTGGAGCCAGGTAAAATTACTGCGTCGCAATTATTTAGTTCATCTTTGGTCGTAATATACTTAAGATTGACAGTGGGTTCAGCATCGATCGGATCGAAGTCCGTAAAGTTAGAGATGCGGGGAAATCTGACCACTCCAATTGTTAAATCTGCATTTGGTTTGCGTGAGCGACGTTCTAACAGATCCAATGAATCTTCTGCTGGAAATACCTGATCCAACATCGGAATTACTCCAATCACTGGAATCCCAGTCCGCTCTTCTAGCCAGGTGATGCCTGATTCTAATAAAGATCTTTGCCCGCGAAATTTATTGATTATAAATCCCTTAATTAGCGCACGTTCCGCTGGTTCTAATAACTCTAAAGTACCCACAATATGAGCGAATACTCCACCTCGATCGATATCAGCAACCAGAACAGTATTTGCCTGTAAATAACTCGCCACTCGCATATTAGTCAAATCGCGATGCTTGAGATTAATCTCGGCTGGACTTCCGGCACCTTCACAGACAATATAATCAAATTCAGTTGCTAACTTATCCAAACAATTGGTAATTGCTGCCCAACCTCGATCGAAATAATCTCGATAGTAATCCGCCGCCTGAACTCTGCCAACGGCAGTACCCATTAAAATCACCTGGGAAGTCATATCACCCTGCGGCTTGAGCAAGATCGGATTCATTTCAATCCTCGGCTCAATTTTTGCCGCCCAAGCTTGGACAGCTTGAGCGTGCCCCATTTCCTTACCATCGGCGGTAATATAGGCATTCAGAGCCATATTTTGCCCTTTGAAGGGAGTAACTTTGAAACCCTGACGCACCAGCAATCGACAGATTGCCGCTGTCATCAGTGATTTTCCGGCGTGGGAGGTAGTGCCTACTACCATGATCGATTTAGTCAATTGTTTTGGTCTTAGCTAATTGATTTTTCTGCTTGGATTAACACTTCGTTGCTGATTTTGACCCGTTTAGTAAACAATCTAAAGTATGCTGATTTGCACAGCTCCTGCACGGGGAAAATTAGATAAGTAATCGGGTTAATCGTGACAATAATATCGCGAAAATCTCGTTTAGCTAGAGCAATAATTGCCCAGGCAACCCACCGAGCAGACATAATCCCAGCCGGATTTAATTTGCTCTTGAATGGCCCTAGTACTAATTTGCGGACAATACAGGGGGCATCTAATCTCTGGAGTGTGATTAAGTCACCAAGAGCACGCTTTGATAATTCATACAGGGGACTAAACGCTGGATTAACTTCGGCTTCGGAGGTATTAATCCAGATTTCTTTAGTTGCTGTATGGGAAGATTTAGTGACTGTATCAAAGAATAGCTGTGTGAGTCTTAATGTTGAAAATGTGTTGACTTCATAGGATCGATCGATTGCTGATGCCGATCGATCTTGATGGACATTTAGACCATGATTGATAATTAAAATATCAACATCTTGGAGCCGTGATAATAACTCGGACTCCTTACCTAGCTGCCACGGAATAACCGTAACTTCATCTCTAAAACCTACAGTTGGGCTAGTGGTGAGGGCGACTACCTTCGCACCTTGACTAGTCAATTCTTTGATCAAGGCTTGCCCTAGTGCACCTGATGCACCAGTTACGGCAACGACTTTGCCCTTGAGCGAGAGACTGGTACCGATGATCCGATCGACTGAAGTAAAGTGCCCAGCATAGTAGGCATTTTTTTCATCGAAATGATGTCGCCAATGATAGGTACGATTGACGCGCCACTGAGCGGGGATGCCGACAAGATCGCCAGGTTTATGGCTCAGATCAGTTGCCAGCAGCATTCCCTGGGAGCGCAAAAATGCGGGCACTAAGAAGGCAATTGAATAAACACATCCTAGCCACATGCCAGGATTCTGAGTTAATAGAGCTAATATTGCGCCTAACCCCACCATGCAGAGGGCTTCGGGCACATCATTGTAGAGCTGAGATTTTTTATATAGCTCCATATTAGCGATCGAAAAATCTTGCCGATAAGCTTTGTGATGGAGCAGGTGATTCTGTTTGATTGGCTGCCAATAATGTCCGGCGATGTGGTAAAAATCTCGAACGACTTCTGCGAACAAGATCGAGATTAGCCCTAAAATAAGTTGCATGGTTAATGGATTCAACACCAGTTGTCTTTTCTCGCCGGAATAAATGGGTATAACTTCTTATTTATAACATCTGACGATATTGAAAATCCTGTGATGGCTGAACTGGAATCCACTATGGCAATGCTAATCTGTGCAGATAGCTGACGAAATAATGCGGATTACAGCAGTTTGATTTTTAAAAACCAGCCCCAGATGCGCTCGTAAAAACCCAAGCTACAAACATTTTCCTGGATTAAGGATTCCAAAGGGGTCAAATTGCTGTTTAATTTCTCGCATGAGCGGTAAAGCATTGCCCCGATACCCCCACACATCTATTTTCTCTTTTACGCTTACAGGTGCTTGCAGCACAGATAGAAATCCACCAGCGGCTTCACAATGACTACAAAGGGATTTAATTTGGCTGGCATCTAACAGGGCAAAGGCTCCGATGCCACTACTGAGATGAATTACACCTTTGGCGGCGTTGTCGGTAGATCGATCGAGCAGTTCGATTGTTTCAACTGCGGCGGTCGATCGTACCCCTAATTTACACCCAATCGGCGAATCTCCCCAAATCCCTGTCTGGATGCCGCTCCATACTTGCTGTTCCTGCTCTCCTTGACAAATCACACCTGTCAAACCCAATCCTGTTCCGATTGCAAGTAGCTGCTCTGACTGTTGGGCAATACTTGCCGGAATCGTGGCAAATTTCACTACGAGGCTGGGAGTATTCCCAATCTCCAGATGCTGGCTAAACGCCGTAGAAAGGATGTCTACCGCGATCGGGGTTAAAGTACTCGCAAGTAAGATTTTAGCAGCGTTCCTGAGTCCTGAAACCGCTCCTGTGAGGATCACCGTGCCGGAGTTAGCAGGTAGTGGATACACGCGCAAAGTTACTTCAGTGAGAATTCCCAGGGTGCCATAGGAGCCAGTAAACAGCTTCATCATGTCATAGCCCGCAACATTTTTCACCACTCTGCCACCCGCCTTGGCGATTTTGCCGTCAGCGCGAACAAAACTAATTCCCAGGAGTAGATCGCGAACGCCACCATACCGATGGCGGAATGAACCAGTGTCTGCTGTCGCAATGATGCCGCCAATTGTCGATCGGGTGGGATAAGCTGGATCTAGTGGTAAAAATTGTCCAGCAGTTGCCAGAATCTGTTGCAATCGATCGAACTTCATCCCTGCTTCAACGGTAACTGTCAGATCGCCCACTGCATGAGCGATTAATCGATCGAGTCCCTGAGTACTGATGATTGATTGGGCACCCTGAACGATACCGCCCCAATCCAGCTTACTACTCTGCCCCGCAACTACTAGTGGTGACTTTGAGCGGTTAGCGATCGTGACTAGTTCAGCGATCTCGACCGTGCTCGTCGGTATACTGGTTGGCAAAGGGATATTATGAATACTGTCGCCCATAAGATCTAAGGTGTTGGCAGGATAGTTTGGTATTGGTAGTAAGTAGCAAAACGTCTGCCTTACCAGTAGCAGCTTCAATCAACAATAGTTGATAGTTGGTTGTCCTGCCATGCTACTCCACAGAGAAATAATCGATGGCGATCTTTTTTACATCCAAAATTCAGCTCGAAAAAACCAGTGTAGCCAACTATGAAGCTATCTTGCTTGTCGCCATCTTTGCCCCAAATCAAACCAGAATTGCTGGCAGAAATCGCTCAAGCTCTCGCTGTAGACGGTTGTAGACTCTTACTTTTCGCTGAACCCCCAACACAACGCGCTCAAATTTTTAGTCAGGGGCTACAGCCCAAAATAGCTACATCGATTGAAAAACATTTACTCTGGCAAAATATTCTTAAGTCTGATAATTCTTCGCTCACCGATATCTCAGAAGTTGAAGTCTATTCGATCGACAAAATTTGGGAACATCCAACCTTAGCACCATTATCGATTTCCTTTGCGGCTGTGGGAATTCAGTCTCTGCTGATTTTACCACTCCGTCATCACCAGCAGTGTATTGGTTGTCTGACTTTATTTCGCGCTAGTTCTGGTCAGGGATGGCAAGATCGAGAACTAAAATTAGCGCGACGGTTAGCAATCAATTTATATTTTGTGGTGGTTCAGCAGCAGGTTAAAAAAATGTTTCAATCTCGAACTTATCGCGATCTATTGACTGGTTTACCGCATCGATTATTGCTAAATCGCTGGTTAAGTATGGCACTGACAAAAATGCCTGCCAAGGGTCAAGTCTTGGCACTGATCTTAATCAATTTAGATCGATTTAGAAATATCAATGACAGTCTAGGTCATCGCTGTGGCGATCGATTGCTACAATTAATTGCGATCCGACTCAAGGATACTCTCTGTCCAAGTGCTATTGTTGGACGCTGGAGTGGAGATGAATTTGCGTTATTTATTCCCGAACTTAGGGATATGAATGCTGTCAAAGCAATTGCTGATCGAGTGTTAAACTGTTTTAGTCAACCATTTGTGTTTGAACAAGATTTTCAGGTCTTAAAGACCAACTCTCTTTACATCAAAGTCGGAATGGGGATTGCCATCGCTACCGGAGAAAATTTTGATTCTCGTTCGGAGCAAAGGCTCTGCCACCGAGAGCTACTACTGCAACAGGCAGATATCGCGCTCAATCGGGCTAAAAATAACGGTAGAAATGGCTATGAAATCTATGATCCGCTCGATCATCAGACAGCTATTACTGGCGCGGCATCTTCCCAGTTAGATCGACTAAAATTAGAATGTCTGCTCGATCGAGCGATTGTCGATCGTCAATTATTTTTGCACTATCAACCCCAAATCGATATTAAAACTGGGACAATCATCGGCATTGAAGCCTTATTACGTTGTCATGGTACCCACGCCAAAACAATCAACCCATCTGAATTTATTCCGATTGCAGAAGAAACTGGATCGATTATTCAATTGGGTGAATGGGTGATTAGAACTGCTTGCCATCAAAGTAAATTATGGCAAGAAATGGGATTGGGAAATTTCCCAGTTGCAGTTAATCTTTCA
>JANNBD010000452.1:0-1930 GCA_031385105.1 Chamaesiphon sp. OTE_78_metabat_374 | reverse complement strand
AAAATCTCCAACCAGTGACAGCTAAGTTAGAGCCAGCAATTACTTTGATCGATCGAGCCGTTAATTCTCTTCAACAAGTTGGTGCAGAAGTAGTCAGCCTGAGTAAAAATAATGTGCAAGTTTCCGAATCCACACAGAATGCGATCGATGGGTTCAATCGTAATTGTCTCAAAGTATTAAACAATACAGACTTGTCTATTCAAGATATTAGCACGACAAACAAATCTAATTGGCAATCATTGGTAAACATCTTAGAGCCAAAAATTCAAACCGATCGAGAGTCTCTACAAAGATTAGTGTCAGTAATTGAAAAGTTAGAAAAAATCATATCAAATATTGACAATAGGATCAACCAAGATCGATTTTCAGGCTTGCAAGGAAGTTCCCAAAGTAATTAAGCTAGAATATCATGTCAAGAAGAACAGGTCGATCCCATCAGGACGAAGAACTAAATATATTTCAGGCATTTACAGATCTGATGTCAAATGCGTTCATGATTATCAGCTTTCTATTATTGATTAGTTTATTACAATCAATATCGATCGCTAAGAAACTAGAATCTGCTTCACCGATTATCATTGATGAAAAATCTGGCAACTTTAAATTTCTGTCAGGAAGTGCCGAACTAACACCAGATTTACAGAAATACATCCAGACAACTATTTTACCCGAAATTAAAAAAGCAACAGAAAAAGGTAATATTGACTTTATCCAAATAATTGGTCATACGGATAGTCAGGGAATTAGTAATTTTAGTAATCTCGATGGAAAACTTACATTAGCCGCTACTGGAAGTGAAAAAATAAACGCTTTGAAAGCTGGTTCTAATACCGATTTAGGACTAATGAGAGCAGTAGCTGTAGTTCAGTTTTTAAATACTAAAAAACTAGGCAAAGTTAATTTTAGAGTTTATTCTGCTGGTCAACTATACATGCCATCGGGTGAACTTGCCAAGATCGATCGAAGTGCAGACGACACCAGGCGTAGGATTGAGATTAGATTTATTCCTTACGGACAGAAGAAATAATAACCTTGTCTCAATTACCGAAAGATCATCAGGTAGCTGATTTGAAACATTTTACTACGCGATCGATCGTCAATCTCACATACTTCTACCAAGAAAATCGAATGTTATAATTGACCGAATAAGCTTACATATATTCACAAGTAGAGTATCCAGATGAAAGTTGGCGAAGCTGCTCCCAAATTTACTGCTCCAGATCGCGCAGGGAAAAGTATTAGCCTTGAAGACTTTCAAGGTCGATCGATAGTATTGTACTTTTATCCCAAAGACAACACTCCAGGCTGTACGACCGAAGCGATCGATTTCACTGATAAACTAGCTGAGTTTCAGGCACTCAATACGCAGGTAATCGGGATTAGCCCAGATTCGATCGCATCCCACGGTAAATTTATCGACAAACATAACCTCACGATTACCCTCCTCAGTGACCCCGAACATCAAATCGCTGAAAGTTATGGTGTCTGGCAATTAAAGAAATTTATGGGTAAGGAATACATGGGGATTGTTCGATCGACATTTCTGATCGATCCGACGGGAATCATCACCCAGATCTGGTCAAATGTCCGTGTCAAAAATCATGTTGACACTGTATTAAAGCAGTTAACAGCATGAACAAAGACACACACCAACCTATCTATCTAGATCACCATGCCACAACGCCCGTAGATCCGCGTGTACTAGCCGCGATGTTGCCGTATTTTACCGAACATTTTGGCAACCCTACAAGTACCACCCACCAGTATGGTTGGGCTGCGGAAGCGGCTGTCACAGGTGCGAGAGAGACAATTGCGGCGGCTATTGGAGCCAGTCCTGAAGAAATAGTGTTTACGAGTGGTGCAACTGAAGCAAATAATCTTGCGATCAAATCCAGGGACTGATGGGTTCCGGAGGTCAGAACGAGGTCTG
>JANNBD010000434.1:0-4491 GCA_031385105.1 Chamaesiphon sp. OTE_78_metabat_374 | reverse complement strand
CCACTTGTTAGCGACACTATCCAGATCATTTACCAGTGAACTATCGCGGATAATTTGAGCTGCATTTACGAGGTTGTTTGCACCCGATTGGATGCTATTAGTAGTCTTCTCTAATCCTTGATAAACTCGATCGGCAATTTGAGTCGCTTCCTGGTGGCTGTTCACAATTCCTTCCACGCCTGCTGTGAGAGTTTGGGTTGAGCTGGTAAATGCTGATTGGGTAGTACTGAGATTTTCTACTAGAGTATTTAGATGCTTGATGATATTATTTGTCTTGACTTTATTTGCAGCAGCTACAAAAGTATCGATACCAGCTTGTAGCTGTGGCATCGATTCTACAAAAGTTTGTGCTTGTGATTCTAGAGAGCTAGTTGATCTTTGGAAGATAATTGCACCAGCACCAATAGTTTCGGATGCAGCAACAATTTGGGTGGTAGAGTCTTGCCAAGTCTGGTAGACTTGTTGTGCTAGTTGTGCGGCTGTTTGGTTACTGGTGGTGATTCCAATTAGAGAATTTTGAAGAGTGGTAGTAGAAATAGCAAAAGCTTGTTGATTTGTATTAAGTTCGACTAGTACTCGATCGAGATTTTGAATGATATTATTGTTTTCGATTTGGTTAGCAGCTATTTTGAATGTCTCTATACCACTTTTAAATTCATGTAGAGATTCGGCGAGAATTTCAGTTTGAGACTCTAAGGATTTAGCTGCATATTGAAATGTACTTGCACCTGTAGATATCGTGCCAGCAGCATTTGAGAAATTGGTATAAACATTTTCGGCGATTTGATTAATTCTGCCGCATTCCTCCGCAATTTGATTTGCGGCTTTACCAAACGATCTTTCTAGTGCTGCACCGACATTTTCATGAAATCTGGTTAGAAATTCTTGCTGTTGTGTTACCATCCGATCGATCGCTGTATCCAGTCTGGTATTTCCTTCAACAGTTGGTTTGTAGATATTATCGAGATAGTCTTCCAATCCTGATATTAATTGATACTTGGCAATGCTGATACTGCAAGTAGTATTAACGACAGTTAAGATCGATCCTGCTAATAATCCAAACAAACTGGTGGAAAACGCAACTCCCATATCTCGTAATGGCAATTGTAATCCTTGAACTAACTTGCCAACATCGGGATTACTTTGACTAAAACCAGTTACGATACTTGAAATATTAGTTAAATTGCTAGTAATGCCCCAAAAGGTACCAATTAAGCCAAAGGCAATTAATAAATTGGGTAAAGCTCTAGTAATGCCATCTGCCCGATCGTATTGCAGATTGAGGAATAAAAACTTTACTCTTTCTTCTTTATAGACACTATCAATTAATGCAGGAGTATTGACATGTTCTAACTTTTCACTTGCCTTTTGATAACGTTTTCTCAATCGATCGACAATTGGCGGTTGATTTCCTTCTGGATCGCCACCTGATAATAATCTAGAAGTTTTTTTATTGGTTTCTTCAAGCTTTTTGTAAAGCGCAAGTCGTAAAGAAATTGCGGCACTGCTAATAATGACTAATATTAAAAAACAAGCCCAGGTTTCTAATGGTATTAATGTGAAAATTTGCATTTGTTAAATATCGATAGTGGTGATGGTAGATATTAAATTAAAGGGTGTGCTATGTTCAGTAGCACACCCAATATTTCTATGAGGCAGAATTCATATTGATTATCTCTGCATCCTCAATCGAATCGCCATCATTATTAACAGATCGTTGAGCTTGTAAAGTTCTAGTATGATTAGTTGGATTAGCTTGAGCTTCTTTTGCTAACTTATCTAAATAGTTCCATAACCGCTTCAAAATACCAGTTGTAGCTGGTCGATCAATTGTGAGATCTTCACCCCATACGATACTAATTTCAGGATAATTGGGATGTTCTTTGGAAAGTCCAAGCACATGCTGAATGAAAGATCGAAGTTTGGGTAAATATATTTCTGTCCACTGGCTAGGATCGTTTTGAATTTCAGCAATAATATTATTTCTTCGATCTTTCAAGCTATCAGCAATGCCAATAGCTTTGGATATCTGCTCCAATGCTTCGCTCCAAACTAAACTTAGTTTGCTAGTACTGTTACTAATACCAAAGTCATCATCGATTTCGTACAAATAACAATTTTTTTGTTGTGTTAATATTCCAAAAGCCAAGCAAGCATAAAAAGCATCTTGCATTTCTTCCATCCGTCGCGCATCTGGGGGAATAACTTCGGAGAATATTTGTTGATAATCGTTATGAATCCGCGCTCTATTTTGGGAGCATTCGCGATCGTAGTGTTCGCGCATTCGATCGATCCCTTGAATTAGTCGCAGGGGAAAAGCCGCATACTCATTGACGATCGTTATTTCACTATCATTTTGACTTGATTTAAGGATAGATTCGCTGATTCCGACATTTCTCGTTAATAATTCTTGTAATTGTTGACTGGCGCGATCGTCAGTTTGTTTAAAAGCAATAATTTCAGATTTATTGCCACCATCTTCATAGAAATGTCCATCTCTGGTTAATAAGGGAAGTAATGGTTGGGATTCACTAATGATTTGACGCATTCTCCGTTCGGCATTGCCGGAAGCCAGCGGGTATTTCTGAAGGAATCGCGCCATCACTGGCTGTAATGAGTTGATAGCTTGAGTACCAAATATTTTATCGATCGTGGCAGTAATATTAGTTCCTACCAATCTTTCATCGACATCGCGGGAGCCGACAAAATAATGAATTACCGATCCAGTTGAAGTCTTTTCCTCATCAGTCAATCGGACTAAGAAGTACATCAATGACTGTTCGACAAATGTAAACTTCTCGGTGAGAATTTGTCCACTGATATCGATGAGGATAGATTTCTCATTCTGCTCTGGTAAAAATTCTTGGTAACAGACATTAGCATCTTCGGGCGAGAATAAAGCTTCACCAGTAATTCCATCTGGATTTAGTCGTTCTAAGTCTTCACACCGCTTCTTATAATTTAGTTCGACTGCGACTAATAATTGGCCGATCCAGCCAGCTTCAAGGATAAGCGATCGAATAAAGTTCGATACTTCACTGGCGATAACTAACGCTGTTTTATGAAGCTGATAATCAAAGTTCTCCTGAATGAGCTTTTTAGTAGTAGTGACAATCTGAGTAGCTTCGATCTGAAAATCTTTATTTTTTTGCTTGTTATTATCTAAAACACCGAGAAATCCTTTTTTCTCCTCGATGTCTTGGAGGCGACGCTCGGCATTCCGCCATTGAGTATCGAGATCTTCTTGGCTAGATAAACCACCTTTGTTTTGGATATAATCTTCCAGCCCACGTTGATATTCATTAATATGCGTCAAGATTGCTTCGAGCCAACCACGGGCACTATTGAGCGAGAATTCAGGATGAGATGGCGTGAGTAGTTCGCCGAAAAAGTGACCGATATCATTTCTGAGGAGATTGCTAAGTTGGGGTTGAGTTTTTTGAATGCGGGTTAACCACGCACCGCGAATATCATCAGTTTCTCCAGGCTGAACTTTCCGAAATTGAGCGCGAGTATCACTGCGGAGTTGTTGGAGTAATTGCGATCGATCTGTGGCTGTTTTCACCATCGCAATTTCCTGTTCGATTTTGCTATTCCAAGTCTTCAGAGCTTGCGCGAATGTTTTCCCATTATCTTGCACCATGCCTTGCAGACGTTGGGGGAATTCTCGATCGATACTAGAGTCACCCCATTTCGACAAAAAGCGATTTAATAACAGCCCAGGATCTGGACTTTGCCCGATCCCTCGGAGCCAAAAATTAATCAATCGCCGACTCACATTAGTCAAAGCCATTTGCACAATTCGATCTTGGGGTGAATAGATCTTGGCTAATCCAAACGTCAGATATCTCTGAATGTTACGGCGAGGATGATTGTCTAAGCGAGTGAGTCTATCTTTGAAATTATCCTTTTGGCTTTTAATTACCGAAGTCAATTCATCGCCAAAGTCGAGGAAGATCTTATGAGCGACGACATTACAGAGCTTATTTTTATCGAGAATCCGATAATCTGTCGCCGTGCGATTCGACAGCACATAAGTAAAATCAAACGGCGGGCGATCTTCATTCACCGAAATCAATTGTTGAGGATCGTAACAGGCTTTAAATCGCGTATTACTAGCAGCATAATGGTTTAACTCCTTCAACGCTGCATATACATTGGCATTCATGCTGGGAGTATCGCCATAAAGTTCGGGACTAATCACCCAGTAGCCGACTAATTTATTCTCAATATCCCCGTAAGCCTTTCTCAGTGCATACGCCACATCCAAAAACATCCCGCTGCCAGTACCACCACAGAGAGAGCCAACAACGAAAATGTTTAAACCAGGCTCGACGCTAAATCCTTCACCTAACCTGGCTTGTTCGTGCCCTCTGGTTCGGTTTTCGGCAGTCTCTAATGCAGCTTTAATCTTGCGATAATTATGGAAGATAGATAGTCTTCCCACGGGGCGAATCCCCCCAGCACCATCTTCGATCGCCGTCACATTCC